>JAMFRX010000575.1 GCA_026224995.1 Puia dinghuensis | reverse complement strand
CAGAGCTTCAGCGGATAAATGGTCGTATACAACGATACCCGGCGGGATACCCTTAAGCCGCACCCCGCCTTCCGGCAGCCCGCGTACAAGCACCAGCTGGCAGGCACAGCCCCCCGCCTGCCCAAGGATGAGCCTTTCCAGCAGGGTGCGCTGCGGCTCCGGCCCCGACAGAAGCACCAGCACACCGGCCCCGGCCTCTTCCTCTCCCTGACCGCCAAACCGGGACAGCCAGCCTATATAACGTGTGGCAACAGGAGGCATTCGTTTTGGATGCGAAAGCTCCCCGCCAAGCGATTCACCGCCTTTGATATCAGGTACCCAGCAGCGTGAGAAGCGCCCGATAACGCGGTAACCCACCCGCTGTAACACCTCGTTGGCTACCCTTCCAAAAGGGGTCTTGATAAGCAGCTGATGCGTTAAGAAAACACAAAAAATACCCGGCGCCGCCAGCCCATACCGGTTATCCGAGATCACCAGGTCCAGCCGCTCCCTCGCCGCAAACCCGCGCAGCCAGGCCCTTTCCCGCTTGACGCGGATCAATATTTTCGGGATTGAGCTTATTAAACGTAAAATAGTAAGGGCACGATTTTTGTCATATCTAATGCCATAGCCTGGTAGATCTACGTAAGTCAACGATGGGAATTCTCCTAGTAAAAGATGCTTTTGTACGCCCGATGTGGCAATAATGACTTCACATCTTTGATTTAGTAATTCTTTAATTATTGGAATACATCTTGTTGCATGTCCAAGTCCCCAGTCCAGTGGAGCCACCAGGACCCTGGGGTGTGGCGCTTCAGGATTGTTAATTTTTACCGATGATGGCAACTGTATATACTATTTTACGTACAAATTAGTTAAATTAGTAGACTCAAGATCATGAAAACCACAAAACCAGTATTGATTCTGTTGTTAATATTTAGTAGCATTGTGCTGCTTAGCTGTAGTTCACAACGAGGAGTAGGAGGGACTAGTAAGAAATGTGGATGCGGCATAAGCAAAGGGATGTCTGGTTATTAAAATCTAATAGAAATGAAAGCTTGTAACAGGGATTTGCTTGTTCTGGTGAAAGACGAACACATGAATGAAAAAACGATGGAGCGCGAGCTGGAACAATTAAACGACCTCCTGTTCCACTTCGAGACCATCGAAACATTTTGTGCCGCCCACGAAGTTTTTGATGTCAACAGGCATAAGATCCTGCATAAGCGTGAAGGTATTCAGCGTATCGTCCGCCAAAAAGACTTGAAACCCTTCTACTTTATTTGTAATAAGAATTAGGCTAATTTCTCCATCGCTTCCCGCAATTTCCGAAACATCTCAGGTATATCTTCCAGTTTACAGGTCCCAACGCTAAGCCGGTACCAGGGCGAGGTCTTCGCCGCACCGAATGCCGAAAAAGGAACTATAGCCAGCCCCGCAGCATTCAGCAAATAAGAGGTTACATCCGCCTGGTCGCCAAGCACCCGGCCTTCACTCGTCTTCTTCCCTTTCAGATCGATCTTTATCGTAAGATAAATAGCAGCCTCCGGCGTGAGGACATCCACATTATAGCCATCCTTCCTGAGCGCCGCAAATCCCTCGTGCAGCTGGTTGAGCCGCTCCGATACAGCCGCGCGAAAAACGGTGAGATAGGCATCCACCTTCTCCGTCTGGACTAAATAGGCTGCCGTCGCCTTCTGCTCGGCCATCGGCGCCCAGGACCCTATATGGGTCATGATGGCCTTCATCTTACCAATGATCTCCGCGGGGCCAAAGGACCAGCCAACCCGAACCCCCGTGGCGGCAAAGGCCTTGCTGATGGCGTCGACGAATATGGTATACTCCCGCATCGCAGGATGCAGAGAAACAGGATTATAGTGCGTAATGGCGCCATAAGTCAGCTGCCAGTACATCTGATCATAAAGAAGGTATAGCTTCTTGTCCCCCGCGCCGCGCCGGGCATTCTCCGCGAGTATTAGCGTACAGATAGCAGACAGGTCCTTTTGCGAGATGGTAGTGCCGGTAGGGTTCTGCGGCGAACAAAGGCAGATGAGCGTCGCCTCCTGCACGTGCGGCCGCAATGCTTCAGCCGTAGGCATGAAATTGTTCTCCGCCGTCGCTTCGATCACAATGTGCTCACCCTCGTTCAGGTGTGTATAGTGGTTGTTGTTCCAGGAAGGAACGGCATAGATGACCTTGTCTCCCTTGTCTATAAGGGTCCTGAAAAGAGAATAGATCAGCGGCCTTCCCCCGCAGGATACCAGGATCTCGTCCGTGCTGTAGACCAGGGACTCCCGGTCCTTAAGGAAGACGGCGATCGCCTCCCGCAGGTCCAGATTGCCTTCCGCCGCCGGATAATTGGTAAAATGCTTCCTGTAAGCATCGATAATGAGATCCTCCAGCTCCTGGGGAATAGGAAAGATAGCCGGGTCGAAATCGCCTACAGTAAAATTGTAGATCTTTTCCCCTTTTCGGATCTTATCGCGGATTTCGCCGCCTAATTTCACGATCTCCGACCCGATAAGGGTTTCAGCCAAATGAGATAGTTTCATTGACATGAGCCAACTATCGGAATCGAACCGACGACCCTTTCATTACGAATGAAATGCTCTACCAGCTGAGCTAAGTTGGCTGATGAACCGCCTGGAGCAGACCCCTGGGCGGCATCGGGGTGCAAAAATACAGGTAAAAAGCTTACTTTTTACCTTCATTGTACTTTTTCTCCGCATCCTGCGCTTTTTCAAAATCCAGAACCACCCCATTAATGCAGTAACGCAGGCCCGTAGGGGGCGGCCCGTCCTTGAACACATGGCCCAAATGCGACTTGCAACGGCCACATTCTACTTCCGTCCGCTCCATGCCATGAGTGTGGTCGGCAGAATAGATGATGCTGGTCTTGCTTATTGGCTCGTAGAAGCTGGGCCAGCCACAGCCGCTCTCGAACTTGGTATCGCTGCGGAAAAGCGGATTGCCGCATACCGCGCAATAGAAGGTCCCGATCTCCTTGGAATCCTCAAAAGGACTGCTCCAGGGACGCTCTGTTCCTTTGTTCCTGGCGATGTCATAGACATTCTTCGGCAGGATCTTCTTCCATTCGTCGTTGGTCAGCGTGACCGGCGAATCGTTGGTATGCGAATATACCGGGTTGTTTTCCCGCTGTGCGGGATCTTTTGTATCCATATTGCTTGATTTCAATTGGTTTATTCTAACAATGCTCTCAGCCGCCCTGTTCGGCTAAAACTTATATAATTCCCCTTTTTCTAATCATTATTTTAAGGTGACTCGAAAAATGTTAAAGGATTTTTAAAGCCTGTATGTTATATTTGTCAACTCACAAGGGTAAGTAGTACGTATTATGTTCAATTTAATCTTATTCGGTCCTCCCGGCAGTGGAAAGGGTACGCAGTCTGAACGCCTGATCTCAAGGTACGGCCTGAAGCATCTCAGCACCGGCGATCTTCTCCGGAGCGAGATAGCCGGTCAGACCCCGTTGGGACTTGCAGCTAAAAGCTTCATGGACAAGGGACAGCTTGTCCCGGACGAGGTGGTCATCGAAATGATCAGCTCTGCCCTCGACAACAACCCCCAAGCCCATGGCTTCCTATTCGACGGGTTTCCACGGACGACGGCCCAGGCCGAGGCGCTGGATAAGCTGCTGAACCAAAAAGGGACTTCCATCGCCGTCGTTCTGGCCCTCCAGGTCAGCGAAGGAGAGCTGGTTAGAAGGCTCCTCAACCGCGGCCTCACCTCGGGACGGTCCGACGATGCAGATGAGAATACCATCCGCAACCGCTACGCCGAATACGAGAAAAAGACTGCCGCAGTGGCAGATTACTATAGGAAATACGATAAGGTCGTCTATATCCACGGCGAAGGCGATGTCGACGAGATCTTCACGGCCCTTAGCAGCGAGATCGACCAGCGCGACCGGGCCTGACCCCCTACCTCATTTCCACCGGTATGACCTTCAGCGCCGTTTTCCTGCCATCGCGCAGCACTTCCAGCTCGACCGCTTGCCCGATGACCTCTGCATTCAGCCGCTTGTGCAGCTCGTCCACCGTGCCTACGGCATGTCCGTTGAAAGACACGATGATATCTCCCGTCCTAATCTCGTTATTATAAGCCGGCTGGTCCGGTACGACCTCATAAACATAGATGCCCGTCTGCTTTTCCAGCCGGTTGGCGGCGATCATCCGCCCGGTGAGATTGACCAGCTGTCCCGCGATGCCCAAATAGGCCCGTTTTACCCTCCCTTCCATGATCAGCTTTCCTGCTACAAAAGCGGCTAAATTGGCCGAAACGGCGAAGCAAAGCCCCTGTGCGGACAAGATCGTAGCCGTATTGACGCCGATAACCTGTCCCAGGGAATTGACCAGCGGACCGCCGGAATTACCGGGGTTCAGCGAGGCATCGGTCTGGATGATGTCATCGATAAGCCGCCCATTGCTGGCTCTCAGGGTCCGGCCAAGGGCGCTCACGACTCCCGCCGTCACCGTATGCTGCAGACCCAACGGGTTGCCGATGGCGATGGCGATCTGCCCGGGCTGCAAGGCCTCGGAGTCGGCGAAGCTGAGGGCCTTCAGCCCCGTGACATCGATCTTCAGCACGGCGATATCCGTGGACGGATCCGTCCCCTTGAGCTCTGCCGTCACCGTCCGGCCATCGGCCAGCGAGACCCTGATCTCCCGGGCATGCTCGATCACATGGTTGTTCGTAACGACAAATCCGTCTGTGGAGATAATGAAGCCTGAACCATACGCCAGCTGCGGTTCCTTACCCGCCGGACCATTGCCGCCCCTCTGACCTGGGCGGCCGTCCGGCTTCCTCTCTTCGGCCGGCTTTTGTACCTGTATATGTACCACCGCTTCCGCTACCTGGCCTACCACCCCGGTGATGGTCCGGGAATAGCTGTCCAGCAGCTCCGCATCCTTTTGCCGGGGTGCATAATCGATGAATGAATGATTTTCCATACCGGTTAACGGACAAAATATCTACCAATTTATTCTGGCTGTCACTCTGGCACACTATCCCCGGCCCCCGTAAAAAATACTACCTTCGATTAGCATAAACGATTGACAAAACTATTGAAACATGGTGCCGAAGCTTGGAAATTACGTAACCGGAAGCTGGATCACCGGCGATGGAGATGGACAGCCGCTATTCAATGCCTTCAACGGGGAAACCATCACGCATGCCAGCACAAAAGGCCTGGACTTTGCCGCTATCCTGGACTATGCCCGGAGAACGGGTAACCCGGCCCTCCGCCGGATGACCTTCCCGGAAAGAGGGCGCATGCTCCGGGCCCTCGCCCTGCACCTCCGGGAACACCTGGAAAAATTTTACCGCATCAGCTTTCTCACCGGCGCTACCCGCGCCGACAGCTGGATAGACCTGGAAGGAGGCATCGGCAACCTCTTCTCCTATGCCTCCCTTCGCCGCAAATTCCCCGACGAGACCTTTTGCCTCGATGGAGAGGCGCTTGCCCTGGGAAAGAACGGCACTTTTATGGCCCAGCACGTGCTGGTACCCAAAGACGGGGTAGCTATACATATCAATGCATTTAATTTCCCCGTTTGGGGCATGTTGGAGAAGATAGCCGTGAACCTGCTGGCAGGCGTCCCTGCTGTGGTCAAGCCGGCTTCGATAACCTCTTTCCTTACAGAAGCCGTCGTCCGGGAGATCGTGGCCTCCGGCATCCTCCCCGCCGGCGCCCTGCAGCTCCTTTGCGGCAGCGCAGGCAGCCTGCTGGACCATGTCACCTCCCAGGATGTCGTGACCTTTACCGGCTCGGCGACTACCGGCATGCAGCTCAAGGCGCACCCCAGGATCATGCAGGAGTGCACCCCTTTCAATATGGAGGCCGATTCCCTGAACTGCCTCGTGCTGGGAGCGGACGTGGAGCCCGGAATGCCCGAATGGGACCTCTTCGTCAAAGAGCTGCGTAAGGAGATGACCGTAAAAGCCGGCCAGAAATGTACTGCCGTACGCCGCATCTTCGTCCCGGAGAACAAGCTGGAGGATGCCCACAAAGCCATTGCAAAAGCATTGGACCAGACCCTCATAGGCAATCCCGAGAACGAAAAAGTACGCATGGGCCCTTTGGCCGGACAGGCGCAGCGCCGCGAAGTGCGGGACCAGGTAAGCAGGCTGCTGGCCTCCTCACAGCTGATCTATGGCTCCCTGGACAGCGTAACCCTCCTGGAGGGGGACGCGGACAAAGGCGCCTTCCTCAGCCCGCTCCTGCTGCTCAATGAACAGCCTTTTTCCAATGAAGAGCCCCATGCCATCGAAGCGTTCGGACCGGTTAGCACCCTGATGCCGTATAAGGACCTCGATGAAGCCATCGGCCTTTCAAAAAAAGGAAAAGGCTCGCTCTGCAGCTCCATCGTCACCGCCGACCCGGGTATCGCCCGGAACTACGTGCTGGGCGCCGCGACCCACCACGGCCGTATCCTTATCCTCAACAACGAATGCGCCAAAGAGAGCACCGGACATGGAAGCCCGTTGCCTTTATTGGTGCATGGCGGACCCGGCCGCGCCGGCGGCGGAGAGGAGATGGGCGGCATCCGGGGCGTGAAACATTATATGCAACGGGTCGCGGTACAGGGCTCGCCTTCTATGCTCACCAACCTTACCCATGCCTGGCAGCCGCATGCCCGCCAGACCGTGGACGAAAAGCACCCCTTCCGGAAATACTTCGAAGAGCTACAGATAGGCGATACCGTTATCACCCATAAACGCACCGTAACCGAGGCGGATATCGCCAACTTTGCCAACCTGAGCTGGGACCATTTTTATGCACATACGGACCATACTTCCATCGAGGGCACCCTGTTCCAAAAGCCGGTGGCGCATGGCTATTTTATCCTGAGCGCCGCCGCGGGTCTCTTCGTCGACCCGGGAAAAGGCCCCGTGATGCTCAACTACGGACTGGAAGAGTGCCGTTTCCTGAAGCCCGTATATGCGGGGAGCACCATCGGCGTTAGGCTAACCTGCAAAGAAAAGATCCCGCAGGAAAAAAAAGAAGAAAAAGACCTTCCCCGGGGCATCGTTAAATGGTATGTGGACGTTTATGATGAGACGGGAGAGAGCGTGGCGATAGCCACCATCCTCACCATGGTACAGCGTAGATCCTGAATGAACTACAAATAATAAGACCGCTATGCTCCGAGAAATCAAGGAAGGCTATGTAAAAGCCGAACGACACAACGGTATAATGACCGTCGAGTTCCACCACCCCCAAAGCAATTCACTGCCCGGCCGTCTGCTGGAAGCGCTTACGCATGAGATCCATAGCGCCGGGCACGACCACGACACCCGCGTCATCGTCCTCCGCTCCGCCGGCGAGAGGGCCTTTTGCGCCGGCGCGTCATTCGATGAGCTGCTGGCCATCGAAACAGCGGAACAAGGCCTGCAGTTCTTTAGCGGCTTTGCCCATCTCATCAACGAAATGCGTAAATGCCCCAAATTCATCCTCCTCCGCGTGCAGGGCAGATGCGTGGGCGGCGGTGTCGGACTTGCCGCCGCTGCCGACTACACCATCGCGGCGGAAGGCGCCGACGTCAAGCTCAGCGAGCTGGCCATCGGGATAGGGCCCTTTGTCGTCGGACCGGCAGTGGAGCGGAAGATCGGCCTCGCCAGTTTCAGCAGCCTGTCCATCGACTCAACCATGTGGCGGGACGCGGAATGGGCCAGACGAAGGGGCTTATACGCCGAGCTCCATGGTCATGTTACCGGTATGGACGAATCCATAGATCGTCTTGCCAACCAGCTGGCACATTCCAGCCCCGAAGCCATGGCCCTTCTAAAACAAACGCTGTGGAAAGGTACCGAACATTGGGACCAGCTCCTGCTGGAGCGGGCTGCCATGAGCGGCAGGCTCGTGCTGAGCCCGGCAGCCAAATCGGCTATTCAAAAGTTTAAGAAGAAGTAGCAAAAACGGTCCGTTGGCCGAAGGCTACAGATCATCATACTGATAGATCGGGTCGATCGCCGACCCCGCATCCATGTCGAACACGGGCTTGATGAGCCCGTCCTTTAGCCCGTACACCCAGCCATGCAGCTGTGGCCGCCGCTCCTGCTTCCAGGCCCGTTGGATGATGGACGTCTTAGCAAGATGCATCACCTGCTCTCTTACATTCAGCTCCGTTAGCCGGTCGGCCCGTTGCTCTTCGTCGGCGATAGCCTCCAGCTCCTTGCTGTACAAACGATATACGTCTTTGATGTTCCGCAGCCACATATTCAGCACGTAATTGTAATCGTGGTTGGTCATGGCGGCCTTGATGCCTCCGCAGCCATAATGGCCGCAGACGATCACATGGTTCACCTGCAGGTGGTTTACGGCATAGTCGAGGACGCTGAGCAGGTTCACATCCGTATGGATAACCAGATTAGCGACATTGCGATGAACGAAGATCTCTCCGGGCTGTGTGCCGGTGATCTTGTCTGCAGGCACCCGGCTGTCGCTGCAGCCGATCCAAAGGAACTCCGGCCTCTGCAGATGCGACAGCCTTTCAAAGTATTCCGGGTCCCCGGCCGTTACCCCGTCGGCCCAGGCCTTGTTCTCTCTTAATAGCTTCTCTATGTTGTGCATCATATATTCAGCCCTCCGCAGACGCTGATCACCTGCCCGGTAATATAAGAGCTCAGCTCGCTTGCCAGGAAGAGCGTCGTATTGGCGATCTCTTCGGCCCGGCCGAAACGTCCCAGCGGAATACCCTCCAGGAATTTTTTTGCGCCGTCACCCTCTTTCAGGTAATGGGTCATATCCGTTTCTACGAAGCCTGGGGCGATCGCATTGCAACGTATATTGCGGCTGCCCAGCTCTTTGGCTACCGACATGGTGAAGCCTAGAATACCCGCCTTGGATGCGGCATAGCTGCTTTGCCCCGCATTGCCGCTGACGCCTACGATCGAGCTCATATTGATGATGGACCCCTTTTTTGCTTTCATCATCGGCCGGATCACCTGCTTGGTCATATTGAAAACGCTGGTAAGATTGACATTGATGACATCATCCCACTGCTCGGGTGTAAGGCGCAGCAGCAGATTGTCTTTGGAAATGCCGGCATTGTTTACGCAGATGTCAACCGTACCGAATTCCTTTATCACATCGTTGACCATCGACTCGCACTCCGCAAAGACCCCCGCATTGCTCTTGTAGGCCTTCGCCTTGCCGCCCAGGGCGACCAGCTTATCTTCCAGCGCCTTAGCCTTCTCCTCACTGCTCAGGTATGTAAAAGCCACATGCGCGCCGTGCTCCGCCAGCTTCAGGGCAATAGCTTCCCCGATGCCCCGGCTGGCGCCGGTTACAATGGCGACTTTGTTTTCGAGTAATTTCATGGGCCAAATATATATCTTTAGCACCTATGAACCGCCCTAAAAATTTGCCCGCTGCGCTCCTGGCCACTTTTGCTGTGGAAACATTGAGCGTCACCTGGTTCCTGAAAATCCCCGGCGGCGCGCCCTTCCTTTCCATCCTCTTTTTTGCATCCGGCATCGGCATCGCCTGTCTGACCCTGTCCTTCCCCGCTATACGACTTCCCATGCCCGGGAAGAAGAGCTGGAATACCCACACCAACCATTACCGGCTCGTCGTCGCCGGCTTAGTGATCCTCGCTGCATGGTCATGGTGCCGGTATTGGTTCGAAGAGATGCCCATCGATATCACCAATGCGGACATGCTGCCGATCATCAAGGTGATGGGCGAACGATTCATCGCCGGCCGGCATAGTCATATTTACGATAACATCCCATGGATCTGGCACGGCACGCAGCCGATCTATCTGCCGGCCATGTGGCTCCCTTATGTGCCCGCCATCGCCATGGGCATCGATATGCGCTGGATAGCAATAGCAGGCCTCCTTCTCGCTTTCATCACTTTCCTCTTCCTCTACCGCCCCAATGCGCATCACTATCTGTCGTTCTTCCTGGGCGCGATCGCCTTTGTCCTCTTTTGGTGGATCGTGGCAGACAATACGCCCGGGATCGTAAGCGTCGCCGAAGAAGGAACAGTCATCGGCTATTATGTCCTGCTCGTCCTGGCCCTCGCCTCCGGCAGACCTTGGCTAACGGGTATCGCTATCTCCCTGTGCATGCTCAGTCGCTATGCGCTCGTAGGCTGGATACCTGCCTACCTGCTCTACCTGATCCTGGAAAAAAGGTGGCGGCATCTGTTCTCGATCACGCTCACGGGCGCCCTGTGTTTCGTGTTGCTGTTTTTGCTGCCCGTAGGATGGGCGACCTTCCTGCGCCTGGCCCGCCTGCCCGGCGACTATATCGCCTTCGCCGGCCGGGTATGGAAAGACAGTCCCGAAGTGTTCTCGACGGCTCCCGGCTTCGCCTGGTTCTTCGGCCCCGACCATGTAAAACAGCTCCACCTCCTTCTGGTGACGCTCACCTTCGCCGTGCCAATGCTGTTCATCATCGTCGGCCGGCGGATAGCCCTGCGAACGGCCCGCCTGAGCACGCCTTCGCCAATCGGCGCCTCCGCCAATCTGCCTCTGGCGGCCCTTAAAGTAAGTCTGGTGATCTTCTTCTGCTTTATAGACGTCCCTTACCTCTACCTCTTCTATACCTCCTCGTTTGTCAGCCTGATCATCGTGACTTTGCTGCTCCGGGAACAAGAATAGCCTGTATCTCTTCTATGTATTTGCGGTCGTTGCTCAGGCGGGGAACCTTGTGCTGTCCGCCCAGCTTACCCTTACGCTTCATCCAGGACGTGAAGACGCCTTTTTCCAACGCGTGTAGAATAGGCAGACGAAGGGCAATGCTCTTATACCGCTTGGCCTCATAATCGCTGTTGATGCTCTGCAGCGCCTTGTCCAGCTCGACGACGAACTGCTGCATGTCGGCGGGCCTCTTCTCGAACTCCACCAGCCATTCATGCGCCCCATTGCCCTCGTCGCCGAAATATACCGGCGCCGCCGTATAGTCATTGACGATAGCCCCCGTTTTTTCACAGGCGATCGCGATGGCCTTGTCGGAATTATCTACGATGACCTCCTCGCCAAAGGCATTGATGAAATGCTTCAGCCGGCCGCTCACCTTTATACGGAAGGGGTCCCGGGACGTGAACTGAACGGTGTCGCCAAGCAAATACCGCCAGAGGCCGGCATTGGTATTGATCACCAGGGCATATTGCTTCCCCAGCTCCACATCGTCGAGACCGATGGTTTCCGGCTGCGCCTTGCCATATTCTTCCACGGGCATGAACTCCATGAAAATGCCATGATCCAGGAACAGCAGCATACCGTCGTCATGAGGATTGCCCTGGGCGGCGAAGAACCCTTCGCTGGCATTGTACATGTCCAGATAGTTGATGTCTTTTCCTATCAGCCTCCTGAACTGCTCCTGGTAGGGCGTGAAGGCGACGCCGCCGTGGATGTACAGCTCCAGGGAAGGCCATACCTCCGAGAGGCTGCTCTTGCCCGTTATCTCCAGGATACGCCGGATCAGGACCAGGGACCAGGTAGGCACACCGGAAATGGAGGTCACATTCTCGGCAATCGTATTCTTCGCCAGGCGCTCTATCTTGTCTTCCCATTCGTCCAGCAGGGCGATGCTCAGCTCCGGCGTCCGGATCCAATGCCCCCAAAAAGGAGAGTTCTGCAGCAGCACGGCGGAAAGATCTCCGTAATGCACGTCATCCTTCATCTGGCTAATGGTATGGCTGCCGCCGATGACCAACCCCTTTCCCGTCAGCAGGTCGCTTTCAGGGTTGAAATTGTAGTACATGGTCACTACATCCTTCGCTCCTTTATAATGGCAGTCCTGAAGACTTTCGTCGCTTACGGGAATGAACTTGCTCTTGTCGCTGGTGGTGCCGCTGCTCTTGGCGAACCAATTGATAGGCGTATTCCAGAGGATGTTCTGCTCGCCTTCCATAATACGCTGGATATAAGGCTTCAGGTCGTCATACTCGTGGATCGGCACGGCCTGCTTGAATTCGCGGAGGGAGAAGATCTTCGAGAAATTATATTTACGCCCGAACTCGGTATACTGGGCGGAGGTGACCAGATGCTGCAATACTTCTCGCTGCACGGCTACAGGATGGTCCTTCCATAGATCGATGCGCCCCAGGCGTAATCTGGCAAGTCTTGATATGGCCGGGCTAAGTAGTTTCATGAGAACTCACAAAATACCGAAAAATCCTTATTTTTTCGCTGCATTGTCGTGCGCAAGGGCATTCTTTTGTTCCTGCTGCCGCGCTTCTTCATGGAGATAGTCCTTTCGCTTGAGCTCAAAGTTACGGCCGAGATAAAGACGCCTCACCTGTTCGTCTTCCGCCAGCTCTTCGGCCGTTCCATGTTTAAAGATCTTTCCGTCGATGAGCAGGTAGGCCCGGTCGCAGATGCTCAGGGTCTCGTTTACGTTGTGGTCGGTGATCAGGATGCCGATATTCCTGAATTTAAGGCGCGCCACGACACTCTGGATGTCTTCGACGGCTATGGGATCGACGCCCGCAAAGGGCTCGTCGAGAAGGATAAACTTAGGATCCACGGCAAGGGCGCGGGCTATCTCCGTCCGCCGCCGCTCTCCCCCGCTCAGGGAGTCGCCATTGTTCTTACGTACGTGGTGCAGGTGGAATTCGTCCAACAGGGCCTCCAGCTTCTCTTTCTGCTGCTTTTTATTGAGATCCGTCATCTCCAGCACCGCCCGGATATTGTCCTCCACGCTGAGCTTCCTGAAAACAGAAGCCTCCTGCGGCAGATAGCCAATGCCCATCTGGGCCCGCTTGTACATAGGCTGCCGGGTAATGTTGATATCATCGAGGAAGACATCCCCCGCATCTGGCTTTATAAGGCCCACCACCATGTAAAAGGTCGTGGTCTTGCCGGCGCCGTTGGGGCCCAGCAGCCCTACGATCTCACCCTGCTCCAGCTTCACGGACACGTGATTGACCACCGTCCGGTTGTGGTATGTTTTTACAAGGTCTTGGGAATGAATGGTCAGGCTCAAATTTTCGTATTTGTATTTGCCCGCAAAAATAAGCCCCTAAAGCCATGATGCAAGCTCCCTGCCTTAAATTTATAGGTGTTTTAAGACTTATCGATTAAGTTTGCGAAATTATCAGTCATTTAAGCTATGAAGGTTATAGACCACATCAGAAATGCTAAGGAAACGCTGGTTTCGTTCGAGATACTTCCTCCCCTTAAAGGCAAGAACATCAGCTCTATATACGAACACCTAGACCCCCTCATGGAGTTCGGACCGGCCTTTATCAACGTTACCTACCATCGCAGCGAGACGATGTTCAAGAAAAAGGCCGACGGAACATTCGACAAGGTGGAAGTTCGCAAGCGTCCCGGCACGGTAGGCATCTGCGCCGCGATCATGAACCACTATAAGGTCGACGCCGTCCCCCACCTCATCTGCGGCGGATTCTCCAAACAGGAGACGGAAGGCGCCCTTATCGACCTGCACTTCCTGGGCATCGACAATGTCCTGGTCCTGCGGGGTGATGCGGCGAAGAACGAAAGCTCCTTCGAGCCCGAAACCGACGGCCATCGCTTTGCGATCGACCTGCTGAAGCAGGTCGTCTGCCTCAACCAGGGCGTCTACCTGGAAGAAGAGATCAAGAACGGCGGCAAGACAAACTTCTGCATTGGCGTCGCAGGCTACCCGGAAAAACACTTCGAAGCGCCAAACCTCGATACGGATCTCATGTACCTCAAGGCAAAGGTCGCCGCCGGAGCAGAATACATCACCACCCAGATGTTCTTCGATAACCAAAAATATTTCGAGTTCGTAAATGCCTGTCGCGAAAAGGGCATCGACGTTCCCGTGATCCCAGGCCTCAAGCCGATAACGACCAAAAAGCAGCTGAGCATGCTGCCCAAGATCTTTCATGTGGACCTGCCTACCGACCTTAGCAGCGCGATCCTGCAATGCAAAACGGACGCAGAAGTCGAACAGGTAGGCACCGAATGGCTCATACAGCAGAGCCGGGAGCTCAAGAAAGCAGGCGTTCCCGTATTGCACTATTATACGCTCGGCAAGCCCAAGCTTATCGAGACGGTAGTAAAGGCGACATTCT
>JAMFRX010000068.1 GCA_026224995.1 Puia dinghuensis | reverse complement strand
CCGCCGCCAAGCGGAATATCCCCTTCATCAATGCCAACTACCCCAATGATGGAGGCATCACCAATAATCCCTCTCTGGTTATATTGAACTCTACGCTGCGCACCCATTGCGAAGGCATCTATCGTTATTTGCAGCGAAACTATCCGACGAAATCCCTGGTCTTCTTCCGGAAGAGCGGGGCGCAGGAAGACAGGCTGAAAGGCTATTTTACGGACATCGACAAGAAGACGGCAGGCGTGCCGCTGAAGATAAGATATGTGTCGCTGGACGACAATTTCGATGTATCGACGCTCCAGGCCAGCCTGGACAGCACCGTGCAGACGGTATGTATCGCCGGTAGCCTGGACGATGCGTTCGGCGCCCGGCTTTGCGGGTCGCTTTCTTCGCTCAAGAGCTACCGTACCACCGTGATCGGCATGCCTACCTGGGACAACTTTGATCTCACCAGGCCCGAGTATGCCGGCGAGGAGATCGTTTATTCCACGCCTTTTTATATCAATCCTACTGACACTCTTGTAAAGATCGTTCAGCAGAATTTCAAGACGCGGTTCTATTCCCGGCCAAGCGATATGGTCTTCAGGGGATATGAAAGTGTCTACCGGTTTGCGAAGCTCCTGGTGCTCCATGGCAAGGACCTGAGCGGCAGCATTGGGGAGAAGAAATTCAAGGTCTTCGATGACTTCGATATCATGCCGGTATTCCTGAACCGGCAGACGATGACGCTGGACTACTTCGAGAACAAGAAGGTTTATTTTATCAAGAAAATAGATGGGAGCACCGTCGTGGTGAATTAGGGGGCGGCAAACGGTGCAAGCTGGCAGGCCTGGTCCGCATGCCGGCCAGGAACTGGCAATGGGCCAACCTTTGCGTGTCCGGCTTGTTATTTGTAGCGGTACATTACTATGCCGTTAATCGAATTTACCGATAAAGGACTTTATTGTGCGCAGGGGCGCTTCTATGTGGACCCCTGGAAGCCGGTGGATAAGGCTGTCATCACCCATGCCCATAGCGATCATGCGCGGGCGGGGAGCGGCGGCTATCTCTGTCACCGGCTTACCCTTCCCTTGCTGGAACTGCGATTGGGGCCGAATACCGTTGCCGGGGTTACGGGCGGCCTCTATCAGGCTGTGGAATGGGGCGAAGCCGTATACCTGAATGGGGTGCGGGT
Organism: Puia dinghuensis; assembly: GCA_026224995.1. Taxonomy (GTDB): domain Bacteria; phylum Bacteroidota; class Bacteroidia; order Chitinophagales; family Chitinophagaceae; genus Puia; species Puia dinghuensis_A. The sequence goes on along the minus strand of JAMFRX010000068.1, from coordinate 3,488 downwards.
TAGCCTGCATCCGGCGGGACATGTCATCGGGTCGTCGCAGGTGCGGGTGGAATACCAGGGCGAGGTCTGGGTGGTGAGCGGGGACTATAAGACGGAGGACGATGGGATCAGCGGCGTTTTCGAAGCCGTGAAATGCCATGTTTTTATTACAGAGTCTACTTTTGGGTTGCCGATCTATGACTGGAAGCCGCAGCCGGTGATCTATGGCGCCATTCAGGACTGGGTTGGGGAGATCCATGCCCGGGGCAAGACCCCGGTTCTTATCGCCTATAGCCTGGGCAAGGCCCAGCGGCTGGTGACTGCGCTGGCGCCGGTGGCGCCGGAGATCTATGTCCATGGGGCCGTTTGGAATGTGCACCAGGCGCTGGTGAATGCCGGCGTAGATCTGCCACCGGTGCATCGGGTATTGCCGGAGATGTCTAAGGAGCTATTCAAGGGAAAGGTGGTGATCGCGCCTTCCAGCGCGGAGGGTTCGTCGTGGATGCGGCGATTCGGGCCTTCGGCTGTGGGCGTCTGCAGTGGCTGGATGCAGGTGCGGGGGAATGTGCGGCGGCGGAATGCGGATGCCGGCTTTGCGATGAGCGATCATGCCGATTGGAAAGGGCTGCTGGGGGCTATCGAGGCTACTGGTGCGGAAAAGGTATTCGTGACGCATGGGTTCCAGGCGGCATTGTCCAGGTATCTGAATGAAAAAGGCATCGAGGCTGGGGAGGTGAAGACGGAATATGGGGAAGACGAGGAAGGGGGTGAGCCGGCAACAGAAGGTGATGGCACGGTCGTCATGGAGGGCGCGGAGGACGTGATCGAGGCAGCGGATGAAACGACGAGCGACGAGGAGGGCGCGGACGATGGAAAAGATTGAACAGACTATAAGCGGCATGCGGCTGTTTTCGACGCTGGCGGTGAAGCTGGGCACGAGCACCAAGACCAATGACAAGCTGGAGGCGCTGGAGGGCTATTTCGCCGAGGCCGAAGATGCCGATAAGGTATGGGTGATCGCGCTGTTCAGCGGGCGACGGCCCAAGCGGACGGTCAATACTACGCAGCTTTGGGAATGGTGCCGGGAGCTTACGGGTCTGCCGGGCTGGTTATTTGAAGAAAGCTATCATACGGTCGGCGATCTGGCAGAGACGATAGCGTTGCTGCTGCCGGAGCCTTTGGTGGGGTTGGGGCAGCCGGGTGCGGGCCAGTCTCTGGCCTATTACCTTCAGCAGCTGGCCAGTCTCGGCAAGGAAGAGGAATCCGTGAAAAAAGCATTCGTGCTGCGCTGCTGGGCGGACATGAACAGAGAAGAGCGATTCATATTCAATAAGCTGATCACAGGAGGTTTCCGGATCGGCATTTCGCAGCAGACGGTGGTCAATGCGCTGGCACGGGCGTCGGGAGCAGAAGCATCCGTTGTAGCGCATCGCATCAGCGGGGACTGGGACCCGGTGGTCACGGCATATTCTGCGTTGCTGAGCGGCGAAGGCGGTGGCAGCGAGCTTTCGCGGCCGTATCCGTTCTATCTCGCTTATGCGCTGGAAGAAGAGCTGGCGGCGCTGGGCCTGCCGGCGGAGTGGCAGGCGGAGTGGAAGTGGGATGGCATCCGCGGGGAGCTTATCCGACGGGGAGAGGCGTTGTTCGTCTGGAGCCGTGGCGAGGAGCTGATGACGGAGAAATTCCCCGAGTACCAGGCTTTCAAAGATCTGCTGCCGGTGGGGACGGTGCTGGATGGAGAGATCATTGGGCTGAAGGCCGGGGCTGGCCAGCCGGCGGACGATGGGCAGCCGATACCGGCGCAGCTGCCGTTCGTAGTGCTTCCTTTTGCGGCCTTGCAGACGCGCATCGGGCGGAAGAACGTCACTAAAAAACATTTGAGCGAAGTGCCGGTGGGCTTTATCGCCTACGACCTGCTGGAATATAACGGCGAGGACTGGCGGGGCAGGCCCCTGGAGGAGAGGCGCCGGCAGCTGGAAGCCTTAGTAGCGGCGGCGCCGCATCCGCTGCTGCAGCTGTCGCCCGTGATCCCTTTCGATGCCTGGGAGGAGCTGACGACGGCCAGGGATGGCGCCAGGGAAAAGGGAAGTGAGGGCATTATGCTGAAGCGGAAGGTATCGGCCTACCAGGTGGGGAGGAAGCGAGGCGACTGGTGGAAGTGGAAGATCGATCCTTTGGTGATCGATGCCGTTCTGGTATATGCGCAAAAGGGGCATGGCCGGCGCAGCAACCTGTATACGGATTATACTTTCGCCGTGCGGGCAGGCGATCAGCTGGTGACCTTCACCAAAGCGTATTCGGGATTGACGGACAAGGAACTGGCGGAGGTAGACAATTTCGTGAAGAAGAATTCGCTGGAGAAGTTCGGACCGGTGCGGACGGTGAAGCCGGAGCTCGTCTTCGAGATCGCCTTTGAAGGGATCGCCGCCTCGGCAAGACACAAGAGCGGGGTGGCGCTGCGCTTTCCCCGGATAAGCAGGTGGAGAAAAGACAAGGGGCCGGCTGAGATCGATACGCTGGAAGGCCTCAGGAAGATGCTGGAATTGTATGGGAAGTGAGGACTCTCCGGAACCGTAATTGCCAAAATTTTGAGTAAATTTACACAATGAAGAAAATGCTGGTGCTGGCGCTGATAGGAATAGCGGGGCTGGGGTTCACGAAGGCGCTGCTGCTATTCCGGGATGAGCCGGTTCCGATACCTGCGAGTCCACAGCGGACCGGAGATGCCGCCGCGGGCTACCGTTATCTGACGACAGGCGACTATATCAAGAGCGGGATCCCCTATGATCTGTTCATGCTGGGATTTGGGAAGACCCCGGCCAATCTGCTGCACCGGGATAGCCTCAACGCGGCCGTAAGCTTTGAGTATACGGCGGTAAAGGCCGCGAATGGCGAGATCGTAGTCGCGCCGAACTGCCTGGAATGTCATGCCCAGGTCTTCGACAACAAGCTATATGTCGGGCTGGGAAATTCGATGATCGACTTTACGGACAGGAAGAAGCTCAACCCCCGGACGGCTGCCACGGCCGAGCGCATTCTGCAGCATGGCGATCCCAAAAAATTAGCGGCGGCCGAACCTTTTTTGCGCGCAATGAAGGCCATAAGCGGTGAGCTGTATACGGACGTGAGAGGCGTGAATGCCGCGGACCGGCTGGCGGACCTGCTTGTAGCGCACAGGGACCCGCAGACCCTGCGGTGGAGCAGCCAGCCGGTGATCGATGTATCCGGTACTGTTGTCCCGACGGATACGCCGCCATGGTGGTGGCTGAAGAAGAAGCATGCGATGTTCTACAACGGCTTCGGGCGGGGGGACTTCGGGCGGTTCCTGATGGCATCGAACCTGCTGACGGTGAGCGATAGCTCGGAAGCCAGGGAAGTGGACAACCACATAAACGATGTGCTGGCCTATATTTATTCCATCCAACCCCCCAGATATCCCCGTCCCGTGAATGCCGGCCTGGCCCGGCGGGGAGGCGTGCTCTTCGTACAATATTGTTCCAAATGCCATG
>JAMFRX010000574.1 GCA_026224995.1 Puia dinghuensis | reverse complement strand
GTGATACGTAAGGTTCATCTTCCAGTTAGCAGCCGCTATTTGTTGTCTCATTCCTTTGAGTTTGATTTATTGGCCTCAAAAATATGTTTTAATGTCAGTATTTGACTCTCGCTAAGGGATTGATTTTTCAGCTTCATCCAGTTCCCGATGTCCCGCACCACCTTGTCCCATTGATAACCTGTGGTCCCATCCATTCCCCAGCTAAAAGAGGGGATATATTTAGGCGGGATGCCCGCGCCGTACACATGGCAGCAGACGCCGACGACGGTGCCGGTATCAAAGCTGGTGTTGACCGCCGCCCGGGAATAGTCACCCATGAGCAGCCCGCATTTTATCCCGGCTTCCAGATAACCGCCTGTAGCAGGATGATAGACGCGCACCGGCCCCGCATTGTTCTTGACATTGGAGGCCGACACCCCGGCGCCTAAGTTGCACCATTCGCCGATGACCGCATCGCCCAGGTAGCCGTCATGTCCTTTGTTGGAATAGCCGAAGAATACGACGTTCTTGATCTCCCCACCGGCGACGCAGCCCGGACCCAGCGTCGTCGCGCCATAGATCTTCGCCCCCATCTTGACGGTAGCCCCTTCGCATGCCGCAAAGGGTCCGCGGATCAAAGCGCCGTCCATGATCTCGGCATCGCGGCCGATATAGATCGGGCCGGTGGAAGCATTCAGCACGCAGGGCCCCAGCCTTGCGCCCGCTTCGATGAAGATGGCCTCCGGCCGGATAGCCTGTACCATGGGAGGTATCGGCTCCGAGGCCCTGCCAGCCGTCAGGAGATCGAAGTCTTCGAGAAGCGCTTCGGCGTTGTGCTGGAAGATATGCCAGGGATAGCGGATGAGGCGGCCATGGGTGATCAGGCGGTCGATGGACGCCTGCTCCATCGGTCCCCTGCTCCATTCTTCCCGCACCCTGGCGGCCAGGGCACCCGTAGGAAGGAGATTGGCGGGGAGGGCGGGACGTCCTCCCCGCCCCGCCCTCAGCTCAAAGGCCCCGGCCCCCAGCAGCCGCGCCCACTTTTCCCGCAAGGTCAGGATGCCCATCCGGATATCCAGCACCCCACGGGTGGCAGTAAAAGGCAGCAGATCATGGGTGCAGGAATTATCTTCCAGAATGAGCATGTCCATGTGGTAAAATTAAAAAAAAACCCTTCCTGTCCTAGGAAGGGTCTTCGTTGGTCGCTACAACCAATTATTTTGCTTTCTTCTCGTAACGCTTCTTGAACTTGTCGATACGGCCGGCCGTGTCAACCAGCATGTTCTTCCCGGTGAAGAAGGGATGCGAAGTATTGGAGATTTCCAGTTTGATCAGGGGATATTCGTTACCGTCTTCGTACTTGATGGTTTCCCTGGACTGAGCAGAAGATTTGCTCAGGAAGATGTCGCCATTGCTCATATCTTTAAAAACAACGAACCGGTAACCTTTGGGGTGGATGTCTTTTTTCATAACTTACTCTGTTTAAAGGTTGTACGGATTTGGCCGTACAGGCGGCAAAATTACGTATTTCCGTTGGCGCATCCAAATAATTCTAGCTCCGCATATTGATATACTGCAACGCAATCTCCAGGTTGGCCCCGCTGCACAGCTTGATGACGGCCTGCAAATCATCGATCTTCTTACCCGTCACCCTTATCAGGTCATCCATGATCTGCGACTGTACCTTGAGCCCCGAATCCTTGATCAGCTTCGTAACCTTCTTGGCGTCTTCCTGCTTCAGCCCATTGCGGACCGGAATTTCCTGTTTGGTGGTCTTGCCGCTCGGATAAGCTTCTTTCTCCAGGTCGAAAGCCAGGGGGTCGAGCCCCTGCTTCATGCTCCGGCTGATGAGGACATCCACGATCTGCTTGATCTTCATTTCGCTGTCGGCTTCCAGATCGATCTTCATATCCTTTTTGTTCAGCTCGATCTTTACCAGCGAGTCCTTGAAGTCGAACCGGTTGGTGATCTCTTTCTTGGTGACATTCACTGCATTGTCAAGCACCTGCGGATCTACTTTGCTAACGATATCAAACGATGGCATAGTTATGAAGTTGTGCTGCAAAGCTACACAATACTTCCTAATTACTGTTACCGCCAGCCTTCACCCGATTCTGCTCGTCGCCGGCCCCGTTGTTATGCGAATTGGCGCCGGACATCCCCTTCAGGGGCTTGCCGAAATTCCAGGTAAAGGTAAAGGCTACCTGCCGGCTGTCCCTGTGATTGTAGAAGGTGGCTTCCGTCTGCTGAAAGTTGATGTACCCATGGGGGTGATTGGTATACAGCATATCCCGGAAGGCCAGCTTCAGCGAAGCCTTGTTGTTCAGTATCTTCTTGCTGACGGCAGACGAAGCCTGCCCCAGCGGGTCGATGATCACCTGCCCTTCTACGCCCTTGGTCCGGTAGAACCCCGAGATCTCCGCACCCCAGCCATGGGAGAAAGAGAACTGGTTGTTCATATTCAGTAGCAGCGTGGTGGCGTCGACATTGATCTGCTCCCCATACAATATTCCGCTGAACTTATTGTAATTCAGGTCACTGTACAGGATGGCCGTCCACCATTTGGTGGGATGCAGCTGGGCGCTCACCGAGATGCCGGCATTCTGACGGCTCCCGATATTGCCGTTGCGGACGATCGTCGCCTGACCTGACTGCTCAAAGGTCTCGGAGAAGAAATTCTTGGTATAGCTGTAGTTCAGCGTCGTGGTCAGGAACTGGTGATAGGTATGGGACATTTCGATGTTCTGCGTGTACTGGGGCTGAAGATAAGGGTTGCCGGCCTGGTAGGTATACTGGTCCAGGAAGAATAAGAAGGGGTTCAGATCCTGGTAGGCAGGCCGGTCGATGCGGCGTCCATAGTTGAGCGTAAGCTGGTTGTTCTCGTTGACCGCATAGCTCAGGAAGGCCGTGGGGAAAAGATTGACATAGCTGCGGGAGAAGGAAGAGTCCTTGTTAACGACCGAGATGCCGTTACCCAGCTGATGCCCGGAATAATTGGTGTTCTCCGCCCTTAGTCCCAGCTGAACGCTCAGCTTCTTGAACTGTTTGGTCATATTGACATAGGCGGCGTTGATGTTTTCCCGGTAGAGGAAGTGATTGGTCTTCGTCGTGTCAACTTCGGCGATCTTGTTCACCATATCGAAGTAATTGGCATTATTGTCGGTGTTGACATAGCTCAGCTTGATCCCCGTCTCCAATTTGTAGCCCTTAGCCAGCGGTCGGGTATAATCTGTCTTGAACGTATAGATATTGATGGTGCTGGGCAGGTGGCCGGTGAGAACGCTCTCATTCAGCAGGCTCATGTCCGGTGCATAGGTCAGGTTGTCGAAGTATTGATCGCTCGCGCTGCTGTAGCGGACATAGTCCAGGTCGGCCGTCAGCTCGCGGCCCGAAGAATCATAGGTGTGACGGAAGTTGAGGTTGGCGGAGCCATTCTTCCAGGTGGTGTTGTTGGTGCTGGGCGATCTGACGATCGAGTCCACCGTATGGTTCGGGTCCATGAGCTGGATATTGCTTTGCGATCTATCGTCTTCCTTGTTGCGGAAGCCGCTGACGACGAAGCCGATGGTCGTCTTTTGAGTCAGGTAATAATCCATTCCAAATTTGACGTTGAGCTCGGGGTTGATGAAGTGCATATCGCTCGTCTGGGAAAAAATGGAATTGATCGTCTTGCCATCGGCATTCAGATAGGTACGGCCGATGTTCATATCCTGGAACCCTTCCCAGTGGGAATAGCCCGCGTTCAGGAAATAGTTGGCCTTGCCGTCGCGGTAGTTCAGGTTGATGCTCCCGGAAGGCTTGGGATAAACGCCCTGTGTATGGGTGAGGTTGACATTGCCGTTGAATCCCCGCATTTTGTTCTTCTTCGTCTTGATGTTAATGATGCCGGAGTTGCCCGCAGCATCATATTTCGCGGAAGGGTTGCTCATGATCTCTATCTGGTCGATGGCCGAAGCCGGCAGGCTGCGCAGATAGCTCGCCAGCTGTGCCGCCGAAAGATAGGTCGGCTTGTTGTCGATCATGATGTTGACGCCTTGTTTGCCTTTCAGGCTGATGTTGTCGTCCTTGTCCAGGGTGACGCCCGGAGCTTTTTCCAGCACGTCCATGGCCGTCGAGCCTGCGTTGCTCGGGGCCGCATCGACATTTATAATAGTACGGTCGGCCTTTTGCTCGATAAACGACTTCTTCCCGACCACGGCAAACGCCTGCAGGTTAGTAGTGGAAGCCGTAAGCGCCAGCGGAGACAAGGTCCGGGTCCCGGTCAACGCCAGATCGAACGGGCTGGAATATACCGGCTCGAAACCTACCGAAGACGCCAGGACAAGGTATCGGCCTGCCGGGACATGGTCAAACCGGAAATGTCCGGTCTTATCGGTTACCGCGGCCTTGAGCCGGGAGGAGTCTTTTGCTTGCAATAAGGTGATGGTGACAGCTTCTATCGCTTGTCCTTTCGCATCCGCGATGGTGCCGGCGACTTTCGCATCCGACTGGGCCTGGACACTTAGTCCGTTGAAAGTCAATAACAAGGCAGTTAAAATTGCTAGTGTGTTTCTCATACAAAGTGCTTGGTGTAGTTCTTAGTTATAATTAATACAATACAAAGATTAGAACTATATATTACATAGTACATGGTTTAATGTTGGGTGGCCTTATGGGCTGATAATTGGTGTCCATTCTGTTGTGAGGGGAAATCAGTTTTCAATTCGGGGCCACGCAGACCATCGGTTGTAAAACTACCAGTGCCAGGCCATTGCCGGTAGTTTACTTGACCTTCGTACAGTTTTCGGTGACGATTGGCTCATCGCCTGGATGCCACCTATGACGAAGGATGACGAAAGCGAGTTACAAATGTGTCTGCGTTCTTGATGAAAGGGGAAAATGCCGGAGGGAAGGCAGGATCACTCCACCTGTATGCCTCAGAGAAACTGGATCACTCCACCTGTATCCCTGAGGAGCCCGACGAATCCAGGCCTGGTCCGGCTGGCGGTTGGCCGCGACGTGTGAGATTGAAGTAGATCAGGGTCCCGGCGATCACCAGACCGGCGGAGATAAGCTCGGCTTGTGTGGGGTGGAACCCGAAGATGTCGTATTTGGAATTGACCCGTATCTTTTCGATAAAAAATCGTTCTATTCCGTTGACGATCAGGTAGACCGCAAAAAGCGTCCCGGGTATGCGCAAGCGCTTCCGTATCCCCCAGAGCAGGAAGAACAGCCCCAGGCAGACAAGTGTCTCATAAAAAGGTGTGGGAAAAACGGGGATCGGGAGCTGGCTGCAATACTGCCCGTTGCAATCGGCGATATGCGCGCCTTCGCTGATCACGTTGTGCGGATAGGCATAGGCAAAAAGCCAGTCGGGCAAAAAGGAAGGCGCCTTCACCGCCAGATGCGGTACGCTCTCCAGGCTGCCGAATTGCGGCAGATAAACCTCTTTATATTGCTGCAGGGTTCGGGCATAGTCACCGGCTTGCGCTAAGACGGGCTTTCCCGCTGCATTCGTCAAGTAAGCGCTGTTGAGGATACCCCAGTCACCGTCACCCGAGACCTGGCAGCCGATGCGTCCGATCGAATAGGCCAGCATTAGTCCCGGAGCCGCGGCATCGTTCAGATGCCAGAAGGTGATGCCATTCTTGCGGGCATAATACCAGATGGCAAGCGCGGCGCAGATCAGGCCGCCATAAAAGGTGAGTCCGCTAAACGAGAACAGGCTCCCCATAGGGTCCCGGATAAAATCGCTCCAGGTTTCGAAGCTGTTGAAGATCTTGGCGCCAAGGAAACCAAAGATGAAGGCATATAATGTGAGATCCCCTACCCTGTCGTGCGGCCAGATGCGTATCTTCTTCTCCTGGGGCTGCGGCAGCTTCTGCTTGTTCTTTTCATACCATTTGAGGCCTGCCAGCAGCAATCCGCCTAAGATACCCGCAACCAGGCTACCCTGAAGGGAAAGGAGGTACTCCTGCACATTCGCCGTCAGGGCGCTGTCAGCCGTGAAAAGGCCAACTAATTTAAAACCCAATATAAATCCCAGGATAAAATTCAAGGTGAGCTCCGTTGGGCTGGCCGGCTTGCCGATCAACACCAGCTCTTCCCGACTCTGCAGAAGCCCATCGCGCTCCTTGCGCATCAGCTCCTTTGTCAGGGTTACCGCGGCAGCAATGAACGATAAGGCCACGAAAAAGCCAAAGGAGTTGACGAAATGGAGAAAAGGCAGCGAGATTCCAAATAGATCCTTGATCGCGAAATATAGGTTGGGATACATAATAGATCAGATGTTGCAAACCTACGGTTTTGCCGCGGCAATAGGAACGAATTTTTTTTACCTGTCGAATCACCGGACACTGAGCCCCTTATACAGCAAAATCCTCAGCCTGGCTCGGCAATATTTGTCCACACATACTATTTATTGTGAGTTGCCGTTCCACAAAAGTGTTCCACGGGGAACACTTTTCCGCCGGATTACCCGCCCTTCCTGCATCTTATGGCTTTTCCACAGCCTGTGAAAAGAAAAATGTGCTGCCGCACTTATCCACAGCTAACGGTCTACTCTTTTCTAGTGATTACCTGATCTGACATGCCGCTGAATTGGCCTGGTTCTTCATTCCTCCGCACCGGAGCGCATAAAAAAACCCCTTCCGTAGAACGGAAAGGGTCACTATCATTGCTCAGTACTTTAAGCCTCTGCTTAGCAGTATTCGTCGAATGCAGCGATCAGGTTATGGGCGATCAGCTGGGCCGGACGGCCTTCAATCTGGTGCCGCTCGATCATATGCACCAGCTTTCCGTCCTTAAACAACGCAATAGCCGGGGAAGAAGGCGGATAAGGCAGCAAATGCTCACGGATCTTATTCACGGCCTCCAGGTCGAAACCCGCAAAGCTGGTCGTAAGGAAATCCGGTTTCTTGGCACCATTGGCTACGGCCATCAACACGCCCGGACGGGCAGAACCTGCGGAACAGCCGCATACAGAATTGACCATTACAAGGGTCGTCCCCGTCTTTTCCAGCTGAGAATCGACTTCGGTGGACGAGAGTAACTCCTGGAACCCGTTGTCCGTCAGTTCCTCCTTCATGGGGATCACTATTTCCTGTGGATACATTGTAGTATGATTGATTTTAGTAAGAAATACAATTAAAACACAAAGCTAACCAAAAAGTTCAAGACAAATCGGCCGGGCGTCCAAGTCCGTCCCTATCATCCATCCTGACCCAGCCTGGCGATCGTTCCTCCTTCCCAGGCCCGAGCCGCCAACCAGTCCCCCACCCTCGGCCTCTACCGCCTTCCCCGACCCACCAGCTTACCCCCTCGTCCTGGCGCCTCTTGCCCTTATACCTGCGAAAATGTCACAAAAACCTATGATTGACCGCTATTCTGTCACCCATCAGTCCCCGAACTTGCCAAAACTGCGTGGAAAACACCCTTTTTTCCGGCTGGTATACCGTTTGTTCCCTACTCCGCGTCGAACAACATTACTAAATTTAAAATAGGATTTACCATGACACTCGTAAAAGTTAACAACAACGGCCACAAGGCTCTCTCCAATTTCGTAGACGAATTCTTTCAGGGCTTTCCCACCGGCCTCAGCCGCGACGACAGCTATAATTTTCCTCCGGTAAACGTCCATGAGACCGCTGACGCCTACCACCTGGAGCTCAGCGCCCCCGGCCGTACCAAGGAAGACTTCAAGCTCACAGTTGACAACGGTCAGCTCGCCGTAAGCTTTGATAAGAAGGAAGAAACGAAGGCCGAAGACTACAAAACCATCCGCAAAGAATTTTCTTTCAAAAGCTTTAAACGCAGCTTTAACCTGGATGACCGCATCGACGCGAACGCCATACAGGCCAAATACGAAAATGGTGTGCTGAAACTCCTCCTGCCTAAGAAAGAACAGGTTAAGGAAAGCAGCAAGCAGATCTCGATCCAGTAAAGGTTGAGAAGAACGTATCCAGAACTGTGAAGAACGTACCCAAGGTTTGCAGAACGTTTTCATAAGATGCCCTGGAGAAGCGCTTGAGGAAATTAGCGCTTCTCCAGGCATCCTCAACTGATTGTCCTTCGGACGAGTCGCCTCGGGCGACTCATGTAAGTTGGTTGGTTTTGGTTGAATAAAAGCAGCCTGGCCCTTGGGCCGGGCTCTTTTATTTCTTGGATTGCCGGTAAAATTTGCCCTTTGACCCTATTGTCCTTTCTGTTTTTTATGGGTTTTTTAGGTGGTTTGGCTTAATTTCGGGCTTCTATAACCCATTTTTATCCAGGAATATGAAAAAACCATTGGGTGTATTAAGGCTCTGGCTATTCGTATCGGCAGGCATTTTGTTCTTCGCGAAGGGTCATGCTCAGAATCCGGGATTCCGCGTTCCGATGCCGATAGACACAATCGGCAGGTTCGAGGACTCCACGCTGCGGATAAAGAACATGGACCCCTATTTCAATGTCCATGTTGACTCTACCCTTAGCTACCAGTTCGAGATCAACCGCGATCCCGCCAAATACTACTTCTATCTGAAGAATGCTCCTGTCGGACTGAAGATCAAAGAGAACGGCCTGCTAACCTTCAGGGCCGATAAATCGTATTTCCTCTCCGGAAGGCTCAAATACGATTACGAATACCATGTTAGCATGGGCGTTCAGAATCTCAACGATCCCAAGGACAAGCTGGATACCACCTTTACCATCAGCTTTTTCACCACTGAGATCATCCCTTCCCACCTGAAGCCAACCGTCAGCAATGTCCTCTATATGGAGGAAGGCGATACCATCAGCTTCCGGGTGCAATGTGAAACCGGAACTTACCCAATCGAGAGCATCAATTTCTACTCGAGCACCCCCATTAAAACGAACTCCAATGTAAAGGCCTGCAACGATGACTTCACCTGGAGCCCGCCTTATGATTTCGTGAAAGACGGAGACTCCGGAAAGCAGAAGCTGCTGCTGCTCTATTTCGTGGGCACCAACAAGGTCTTCATGCACGACACCGCCACTATCCGCATCTATGTAAAAGACGCGCTCAACTATCCGTATATGATGGAGCAGTACAATGCGACCCTCAAGAATATGCGGACCTATATCCTGCAGCTGAAGTATGCCTTTTTTCAGCTGGACAAAAAGGTCAAGCACACCAGCCATACCCGAACCGGTTTCGATATGACCACCGCCACCACCGCGCTCGCCGGGACGATCGCTACCAGCACCAACTCCCCGACCACCGGGGCCATCCTGCCCAGCGTAGGCGTCGCCATGGTACCGGTAAAAGAGACGGTCGCCCCTCCCCTTACCGCCGACCAGAACCAGGCCAGCCTGATCCGCTCATCTATCAAACGGCTGGATTATACAATGCACGACAACGCCACCCTGGGCGAGAAAGATCCGGATATCTCCAAGAAGATCAATAACCTGAAGACGGAGCTCAAGCAGACGCAAGTCCAGCTGATCGATGTTCCGCTGGAGGAGACTACGGGGATGACGGAGGAACAGCTGAATGCCTATTTCGACAATCCTAAGGTAAACAAGAAATACAGGACTAAACGCCATTGATCCGGCCGGCCCCGGCCATCCGCCAATGGCATCGGTTTCCCGGCCGGCGATCGACCCACCTTTATTGACAAGGCTGCTTACGTCGGGTATCTATAATGTACTGGATCTTCCAGACTCCATCTACCAGCAAGAGCTGAAAAGAATCTACGCCACAGTGGCTGAGCTGCCCTTTGTAATAGAAGCTATAGGGGGCCCAGACCATGGCCAGGGGGCCATCGATCCGTATCTGGTCGAAGCTGATGCGCTCGTCGGCTACTCCCACCCCCAGCTTCCCGATCACCGTGGCGAAATCTGCTATGGCTTCCGTGCGCGCAATTGTCTTCCCCTCTTTGTTGGTGGTGATGGTTTGCAGGATGGCGCTGTCGGTAAACGACCGGCGGATCATGGCGGCGTCGGCGGCCTTCATGCCGGTGAAAAGCAGGTTCACGGCGGCCTTGACGGAGTCTTCCGTCGTTTGGGCCTGCGCCGGGCTGCTGGCGGCTAAAAAGATCAGCAGCGCCAGCAGGCAAGGGGTGTATCTCATACAGATGATTTACTAGCCGCGAAAGAACCAGCCTAGGTATATCCCAGGATCTTCAGCATGCTCTGCGCCGTCTGCTCCTTGGCATGCAGCCAGTCCACGAGCTTCCCGTTCTTATCATAGCCCACGATCACGTGCTTGGGCGAAGGGATCAGGCAGTGCTTGATCCCGCCATAGCCGCTGATCTGGTCCTGGTAAGCCCCCGTATGGAAGAAGCCCACATACAGCGGTTCGCCGTTCACGATCTTCGGCAGGAACACTTCATTGATATGCTCTTCGGAGTCATAATAGTCATGGCTGTCGCAGGTGATGCCCCCAAGGACGACACGCTGGTACTCCACATCCCATTTGTTGATCGGCAACATCAGAAATCGCTCCCCGATGCCCCAGGTATCCGGCAAGGTGGTGATAAAGGAAGAATCGATCATATACCAGATCTCCCGGTCATTCTGGACCTTCTGGCCGATAACGCTGTAGATATGCGCCATGCTCTCCCCTACCGTATAGCTGCCGAACTCGGTGAAGATATGCGGCATGGGAACATTGTTCCGCTTACAGGCCTTCTTTATATTTCCCACGATCTCGTTGATCATGAACTGATAATCGTACTCGAAACCAAGTGAGTGCTTGATGGGGAAGCCACCGCCGATATTGATGGAATCCAGCTCGGGACAGATCTTCTTGAGCTGACAGTACAGGTTGATGACCTTGTTCAGCTCGCTCCAATAGTAGATATCGTCCTTGATACCCTTGTTCAGGAAGATATGGAGCATCTTGAGCTGAAAACGGTCTTCGTTGCCTTCGATCTTGTCCACATAGAATTCCAGGACGTCCCGGGCGCGGAAACCCAGCCGGGAGGTATAAAACGGGAAATTAGGCTCTTCTTCCGCGGCCACCCGGATGCCCAGCTTAAATGGCGTCTTAACGGACCGCTTGTATTGCTGCAGCTCATCCTTGTTGTCCAAAATGGGGATCACATTCTTGAACCCGCTGTTCAGCAAGGAGGCGATCCTGCTCGTATACGTCTTCTGCTTGAAGCCGTTGCAGATGATATACGTTTCCTTAGTGATCTTCTTGCGGGCGTACAGCTTCTTGATGATCTCTATATCGTAGGCATAGGACGTCTCCAGGTGGATATCGTTCTTCAGGGCCTCCTCTACGATAAAGGAAAAGTGCGAGCTCTTGGTACAGTAACAATAAAAATACTTACCCTCGTAATGATGCTTTTTTATCGCCGCGGCGAACATCTTCTTCGCCTTAATGATCTGCATGTCGATCTTGGGCAGGTACGTGAGCTTCATCGGGGTACCATACTTGTCGATCAGCGCTTTGAGATCGAGGTCATTAAACTGAAGAAAACTATCTTTTACTTCGAACCCTTCCTGCGGGAAGTTGAACGTTTGCGTCACCAAATCGGTGTACGTATTATTCATTGACTGATCCAGGTTATGCAAGATTGTATGTTTAAGAAATTATGCAAATGTGGATTATTTTTTTTAATAAAAAAAACGCCCCCTAACGGAGGCGCTATTTTTCAATATCTTCAGTCGTCCTATTTAGCTTTAACGGCGGCTACCAGCAGCTTAAAAGTCTCCGGCTCGTTCATGGCGAGGTCGGCGAGAATTTTGCGGTCCAGGCCGATGCCCTTCTTACCGAGCTGGTGGATAAACGTGGAGTAGGTCAATCCTTCCGCGCGGACAGCGGCGTTGATACGGGCGATCCACAGCGTGCGGTATTCCCTTTTCTTCAATTTCCGGCCTACATAACGGTATTGAAGGCCCTTTTCCAGGACGTTCTTGGCGACCGTGTAGACGTTTTTCCTTTTACCGTAGAATCCCTTCGCCTGTTTCAGGATGCGTTTTCTGCGTGCCCGGCTGGCTACGGCGTTTACTGAACGTGGCATATCTTAAATACTTTTGAAAATTAACAATGAGTTGATGTCTGGCGAACCCAGTGGGCCGCTCTCTACAAACGGCGGCGCTTATTTCAGCCTTAACAGCCGCTTTACGAAATCCGTATGCGAATGCGTGACGACCCCCTTCTTAGCGAGGTTGCGTTTGCGTTTCTTTGATTTCTTTGTGAGAATGTGCCGTTTGAAGGGCTTCTGGTAGGTGATCTTGCCTGTGCCGGTTACCTTAAACCTTTTTTTGGCACTGGAGTTCGTCTTGACTTTGGGCATTGTCGAAGCTTTTTTTGTAATCCCCCTACTGGCGGGTCCGCACCGGCGGAGCACTTATGGAGCCATTTGGGGACGCAAAAGTATAAAAAAAACCGCAGAAACTGCGGTTTTTTCATAACTTTTATGCAAAGCGGCTACGAAGCCGCTCCTTTTTCCTTCTTTTTCTGCGATTTAGGCGCCCAGATCGCCAGCATCCGCTTGCCTTCCATCTTCGGCATGCCCTCCAGCACCCCGGAGTCATTAAGCCGTTCGGCAAACTTCAGCAGCAGCAATTCGCCCCGCTCCTTGAACTGGATGGCCCGACCCTTGAACTGCACATAGGCCTTGACCTTATTGCCTTCCTTCAGGAACTTCTCGGCATGCTTGGCCTTGAAATCAAAGTCATGGTCATCGGTATTCGGCGTGAACCGGATCTCCTTTACCTCGGAGGCCTTGCTCTTGGCCTTCATTTCCTTCTCTTTCTTCTTCTTCTCGTAAAGGAATTTATTGTAATCGATGATCTTGCACACGGGCGGGTCTGCATTCGGAGAGATCTCGACCAGGTCGAGCTGCTGCTCCTGCGCCATCTTGATGGCCTCCTGGATCGTATATACGCCTACTTCTACATTGTCGCCGACCAGTCGTACCTGCGGCACCCTGATCATATGGTTGGTACGATGTTCTTGCTGTTGCTCTTTTCTGAAACGTGGATTGAAATTCCCTCTTGGGGGTCTCGGTGGAAATGCCATTTACTGTTTTTAGTCCTGCTTCCCTCCCTACCGGAAGCTTTCGTTTTTACTTGACTTGCGCGGCCCTTAGGGATTGGGGGCGCGTTCGATTATTTCTTTTCTTACTTCGGCGATGAATTCCTCGATCCCTCTGAGTCCCAGGTCGCCTTTGCCCTGTCTCCTGACCGCCACTTTGTTCTCGCTCATCTCCTTCTCGCCGACGACCAGCATGTAGGGAACCCGGGCCAATTCCGTATCCCGTATCTTCTTTCCTACCTTCTCATTACGGTCGTCCACTTCAACACGAATATCCGCATTTTTCAGGAGAACAGAAAGATTTTGTGCATATTCCAGCGACTTATCGGTGATGGGCAGGATCTTCACCTGAAGGGGGGCCAGCCATACCGGAAATTTCCCTGCATAATGCTCCAAAAGGAAGCCTATGAACCGCTCATGGGTCCCCAAAGGCGCCCGGTGGATGATCAGGGGCGTCTCGGCATGGTTCTCCTTATTGGTGAATTCCAGCTTAAAAGTCTTCCCCTGGGAAAAGTCTACCTGGTTGGTCGCCAGGGTGAATTCCTTGCCGATGGTACTCCAGATCTGCACATCTATCTTGGGGCCGTAAAAGGCAGCCTCATCCGGCACTTCGATATACGGCGTATTGGTCCGGATCAGCACATCCCGCACCAGGGCTTCGGTTTCCTTCCACAATGCC
>JAMFRX010000067.1 GCA_026224995.1 Puia dinghuensis | reverse complement strand
GTTATCCGGATCGGAGCTAAATTCCCTGTTGTTGGAAGTATATAGCAGGAAGGCCGGAAAGATAAAGCCCGCTGAGCTGATGGTACAGTACCGGCAGAACCGGCTGGTGCAGCCTTCTGCAATCGATATGATCTCGTTACTGGAGTCGGAGCTGGAGAGTCTGCGATTCCTCCGGGAGCAGGGGTTTCAAGCGGTGGAGCTGTCGCCGTTAGCACCGTTCGGGAGTTGTTCCGTAGTTGCGACGGTCGACCAGGACAAGGTGGTGTCGGCGATCAGGAATACGGAGATCGTAGCAGATGCGACTAATCTATTGGCCTTACACCTGGCGGCTGGCCGGCAGGGCGAGGGGGGTGGCACCCGGCAGGGAGAGGGCGGGCAGGAGGTGCGGCTGTGTACGGTGCACAGGCATGTCCGGACGCAGCCTTTTGGGAAAAAGGGTTTTTTGCCACACTTTAAGATAGGGTGTCTGGTTACGGGCGGGCGGGATATAGGGAATTATGCTTTTGAGCTCGGCAGTTTAATGGAGCACCTGGAAGTCCTGACCGGTCTGCTGCGGAACGTATATGGCGTCGGGCAAATGCGTATCGTGCTTAAAGAACGATCGGGATATGACGAGAGAAATCCGTTAATAGAAAAGATGGAAGGATTTTTACGGGCGCGTTTGACGGAGATAGCAATAAAGCGGGAGGAGCGGCCTGTCGAAAATGCATATTACCAGGGCATACAGTTCAAGCTGATGATCATGGAAAAGGGGCGGGAATGGGAGATCGCGGACGGCGGTTTCGTGAACTGGACGCAGCAGCTATTGGGCAATAGGAAGGAACGGCTGCTGATCAGCGGTTTTGGGTTGGAATTGCTGTACAAATTGCAGCATGGGATGATCTGAGTATAAAAAAGCCCCGCAATTTTTGCGGGGCCGGTGTAGGTCAGCAACGGCGTTTATTCTTTGATCCTTCTATCGTATACTTCCCAGCTATCGGAGCCATTGGAGCGGAGGGTTACGCTACTGTCGGCGTTTTCCATGGTCATGTAGTAGGTGCTCGTTCCGTCACCGTTGAATTCGAACAGATCGGTGATCCAGAAGTTTGCATAATCTTTTTTCATCTTCAGGAGCAGCTGGATAGGCAGCTGGTTGGAGGTGATGTTACGGGTGACGGCCAGCAATTGACCGTTATCCGAGTAGAAGGCGAACATCACCATTTCGTTCATTTTGAAGGTCAGCTTGGTGTAGTTCTTACTTACTTCGATGGTGATCAGCTGGGCTTTCTTAAAGTCTTTGCGGAAAGAGGCGTTGATGACTTCTGTCCGGCCATCTGTAGGGGTGGCGAAGCTGCTGCTGATGCCGACTGTCAGGAGCAAGGCTACTGCTAAGGCGATTTTTTTACTCCCGTTTATGAGGGTCTGGCTGAGTTGGTTGATTGCGAGTGACATATACTTAGGTTTTTTTGTTTGATTACTATTGGTTTGCATAACAAAGATACGGTAGTTGGCAGGTACTATACAATACATAGTACAATGAATGGCATAATACCGTGTTGAGCGGTAGAAATCCGGGGATGGGCTGCGATGCGGCCATCGGGATTGGTGCTGGTCGGCTGTTTTGCGGGTCGGGCGGACTGGGTGGTGACCGACAATTTTGCGGCGGCCTGGCCGATGAAAGCACTGTTTGAGAATTGGGTTTGCTGGTTCATGACTGATTTTTTTTGGGCCCCTGGGGGTATCCCTGCGGGCGAATTTTGCACCGGGAAACGGTTCAATTGAAAGTACCGTTTCCCGGCGCAGGTCTTATTATTGGCCTTCGGCCGGCGGGCCTGCGGTCCGCCCTGTGCAATGCCAGCCAGATGCCACAAAAAATAGCCTTTGACAATCAGCGACTTATAGTTGGATTGCGTTTTGAACCGTTCGTTTTTGATCAGGCTGGTGTCCGGTTTTGGATGGACGGAAGGACTTGACCCAGGAAGGTATTGATCGCTTCGGGCCGGTTGAGGAGGAAGTTATGTCCGCCTTTGGGGACTATATGCGTTGGGGTGGTGAGTTTTATGGGAAAGACCTCGTCACGGGTCCCGTGGATATGAAAAAGGGGTTGTGGGATGGTCGTATTATCCCATTGGATCACGGCGCCGAGCGCCCAGCGGATGAACTGCTCGTCGCCGGCGCGGACTACCTCGCGCATCAGCTTTCTGTTCGCCGGCCGCATGGTAAGGGAATGCTTGAGTATGGCGGCGGACTTCAGGAGGTTGGGGGGGACGATCCTGCTCAACTGCAGGGCGCCTGCAAACTTATATATTCTGGGAAGATGGGTGGACGTTGGAATGCTGCTGATCAGGATGGTGGCTGCCGGCGGAATGCGTTTCGCTATCTCCACCGCCATGATACCGCCAAGGGACATCCCTGCGATGATGAAGGGCTGTGTGGTATCTATCTGTTGGGTGAGCCGGAAGGCATAGTCGCTCAGCTTTTCTTTTTCGAGCGGCGTGATCCAATGGATGTAAGCGGGTTCGAATCCTGGAGGTAAATGTATATGCGTAAATATCCTGTAATCGGCCCCGATGCCGGGGATAAAATAAACTTTCACGGCCTGTTCTTTATAGATGAGCAAGTTAGCTATATTTAGTGATGACTTTGAGATATTATTGGATGGCGCTGACGGTAGTTTCTTCTTTTCTAACGACGGCTGCTCCGGGACAGTCGGAGCTGAAGAGCTATGCTTCCAGAGTCCGCTCGATAGACCCGGCGGACACCGACTTCTCCGACCTTTCCGGCCTGCAGGCGGCGGTCGGCAATGCGCGGATCGTGCTGCTGGGCGAGCAGACTCATGGGGAAGGCTCTACCTTTCAGGCCAAGACGAGGGTCATAAAATTCCTGCACGAGAAGATGGGGTTCGAGGTGCTGGCCTTTGAGAGCGGCTTCTACGACTGCGCCCGGATATGGGAGAATGTGGAAGAAGGCGGGAGCGTACAGAAGGAAGTGGTGGGCAGCCTGTTCTATATGTATGCGACGAGCGTACAGATGCAGGACCTGTTCCAGTATATCCAGGGGCAGCTGCCGGGGGGCCGTCCGCTGGTATTAGCGGGTTTCGAGAGCCAGCATTCGGGGGCCAAGGCCAAGGCGCAATTGTTCGTGGACTTCGAGCGGTATCTACGGCAGTCGTATCCGGCGACGATCGATGGGGAATGGGACCTGTTCCGTCGGCTGAGCCTGGCTACCTTCGCATCGCGTGACTATCGTCCCGAAGCGGAGGAAAAGGACCGTTATTTCGAGGAGCTTTTCAAACTGGAGCGGCTGCTGGAATCCGACAAAAGGGTGACAGACTCGCTGACGAGCGCTCCGGGTTTCTGGTACCAGGTGGTAGCCAGCATCGAAAGCCAGACCACGCGCTATTGGCAACGGGTGAAGGGCAATGAAGTGAGCGTCCGGGACCTGCAGATGGCCAAGAACCTCATCTGGCTGGCGGAGAAGGCCTATCCTGGCAAGAAGATCATCGTCTGGGCACATAATGGACATATAGCCAAGAGCATCGCCGGGCTTTCGGTGGGGTCGCAGGCACCGCCCAGCGGCATAGACGCTTTTGTTCCCATGGGGGCCACATTGCATCGCTATTTCGGCGACAAGGCTTATTGCATCGGTTTTTCCGGGGCTGAAGGCAGCTATATGAATTATGTGGACGGCCAGATAATGACTGTTCCGCCCAAGCCGGGAGGTAGCATCGAAGGCATGCTAAGCGCTACCGGGGACGCCTATGCTTTTGTGGACTATCATCATGCGCCTGCGCTTTTAAAGCAGCCGCTGGAGGCGACGTTGAGCGATTATATAGCGGCGACGGGCGTATGGCCGGAGACGTTCGATGGGCTTTTTTTTATCAGGAAGATCTTTCCGGTTGTGAGAACCGGGCAATGACAAAAAATGTTAAATAGTATAATTGTATGAGAAAGACAGGTTTTTTAGGAGTGATGGTTTTTATGAGTCAGTTGATCCTGGCGCAGGAACGTAAGGCCCCGGCTTATCCGCTTATTACGCATAGCCCTTATTTCAGCATCTGGTCGACAGCCGATAGCCTGAATACGGCTACGACTACCCACTGGACAGGCGCCAAACAGTTGCTCCTTGGCTTTATAAAGGTGGATGGAAAGGTTTATCGCTTCCTGGGTAAGGAAGGCGAAGTCTATAAGACCATCCTTCCGGCTGCTGATGAAAGCGATTATGCGGTAAGCTATACCGAGACAGCGCCCAAAGGCGATTGGACTTCCCCGGACTTCAGTGCAGACAGCTGGAAGAATGGTGCAGGCCCCATTGGAAATGATGGAAGTAAGGATAATGTAATATGGAAAACCAGAGATATTTGGGTAAGGCGTGTGTTCCAGCTATCGGATGCTGCCGGTATCAATGAGCTGATACTAAAGGTTTCTCATGATGACGATGCAGAAGTCTACCTGAATGGCGAGCGGATCTACCAGAAGACGGGGGTTGCCAATGATTATGGCCTGGTCCCCATTGCCAACAAGCTTAAAAACGGCGAAAATTTACTGGCCATGCATGTGGTGAATACGGGCGGTGGCTCGAGGGCAGATCTTGGATTGGTCGATGTGGTGAAGAAAAAGCAACCTGAGATTCCTCTTGCGGAGCAGAAAAGTGTAGAGATCAATGCAACGCAGACTATTTATAGTTTTACCTGCGGTAAAGCCGATCTTACTCTTACGTTTACCTCGCCGTTGTTAATAACCGATCTGGCCTTATTGTCCAGGCCGGTGAGCTATATCACCTATAAAGTAAGTTCGAACGACGGCCAGCCACATGCTGTAAAGGTGCTGTTCAGCGCATCGGCGGATGTGGCGCGTAATAAACCATCGCAGCCCGTGATCGCTGAAAAAGTCGCTTCCCCTGCGCTATCGGTATTGAGGGCGGGCACCGTCGAGCAACCCATTCTGCAGAAGAAGGGTGATGATCTACGCATAGATTGGGGATATATGTATGTGGCGGTGCCTAAAGATGTGCATTCCGTTCAATATACGGGCAGCAGCCTGGATGTGCTGGGTTCGTTTTTGAAGGGGGATGTCCAAACGACGGCCAGCCAGGGTGTCGATATCGTGCTGAATACGGTGATACCATTCGGGATGGTAGGCGGCACGCCGGTGGAACGATTCATGGAAATGGGGTATGATGAAATCAACCCAATCCAATATTTTCATACCAATCTAAAACCATGGTGGCAAACCGGGGAGCTGAAGACGATTGTGCAGGTGCTGGCGAAGTCGGCCGCTGAATATCCCCGGGTAGTAGAAAGGTGCAGGGCATTCAACGATTCGATGTACAAGACGGCAGTAGCTGCCGGCGGCGAAAAATATGCTAAGCTGTGCGTGCTTGCTTACCGCCAGAGCATTGCGGCGCACGCCCTGGTAAAAAGCCCCCAAGGCGAGATCCTGTGGCTGTCGAAAGAGAATTTCAGCAACGGATCTATCAATACCGTCGACGTTACCTATCCCTCGGCTCCATTATACCTGCTTTACAATCCCGCGTTATTGGAAGGAATGCTGAATGGCATCTTTTACTTCAGCGAAAGCGGCAACTTCAAAGACAATTTTGCAGCGCATGATCTGGGCACCTATCCCCTGGCGAACGGACAGACCTATGGCGAAGGCATGCCGGTGGAAGAATCAGGCAATATGATCATTTTGACTGCGGCCATCGCGAAAGTAGAAGGCAATGCCAACTATGCAAGGCCGCACTGGAAAACATTGAGCAGATGGGTCAACTATTTGGTTGAGGAGGGCTTCGACCCCAAGAACCAGCTATGTACCGATGATTTTGCCGGTCACCTGGCACGTAATGCCAACTTATCTGTAAAGGCTATCGTGGGTATTGCCTGCTACGCGCAACTGGCAGCACAGCTGGGCGAAGCCGATACGGCCGCCAAGTATCGAGATATTGCCAAAGGCATGGTAGTTAAATGGATACAGCTATCGATGGATGGCGACCACTCCTCCCTGACATTTGAGAACCCGGGGACCTGGAGCCAGAAATATAATATGGTTTGGGATAAAGTTTTAGGGCTGAGGCTGTTCCCGCAGGAGATCTATGACAGGGAGATAAAATTTTACCTTACCAAACAGAACGCGTTTGGCTTGCCGCTGGATAGCCGCAGGACCTATACTAAATCGGATTGGATCCTCTGGTCGGCAACGTTGGCAGACAATAGAAAGGATTTTGAAGCGCTGGTTGACCCGGTATATACCTATGCCTTAGAGACTCCGACCCGTGTACCGCTGAGCGACTGGCACGAAACGACCGACGGCAAACAAGTGGGCTTCCAGGCGCGAAGCGTTGTCGGCGGATATTTTATGAAGCTGTTATACGAAAAATTTAAGTAGTTGAATTCTATAGAAGAAGTAATTGGCTCCACGGATATTTACCTGGTAGATCAGATCATGAAGGGCAGGTATCGGTCGGGCGAGATCTTACTGGATGCCGGTTGTGGATATGGTCGGAACCTGCATTGGTTCTTGCAGAATGGTATAGTTGTTCATGGAATAGACCAGGATAGTCCTGCTATTGGTGATCTGCAGCGACGCCATCCTGGTATTGCGGATCGATTCCATTGCGCTGGAGTGGATAAGCTGCCATTCGGGGATGATGAATTCGACCATGTCATCAGCTCTGCGGTCTTGCATTTTGCAAAGGGCACGGAGCATTTTTACAGGATGATGGCGGAAATGGTCAGG
This sequence comes from Puia dinghuensis, assembly GCA_026224995.1. Taxonomy (GTDB): domain Bacteria; phylum Bacteroidota; class Bacteroidia; order Chitinophagales; family Chitinophagaceae; genus Puia; species Puia dinghuensis_A. The sequence goes on along the minus strand of JAMFRX010000067.1, from coordinate 3,823 downwards.
GTGTTGAAACCCGGGGGTTCGTTGTTCATCCGGATGACGGTTGATATAGGGATTGAAGACAGGGTGCGGCCGGTAGGGGATGGGGTGTATGATCTGCCGGATGGGTCGCGCCGGTTCTTGCTGACGAGGGAGCTGCTGGCGGATGTGATGGATAGGCATGGGCTGGGCTTTTTGGAGCCGCTGAAGACGGTGAATGTGAATGATGTCCGGTGCATGAGCACCGTGGTGTTGGTGAAATAATTTTAAAAAATATAACATTTTTGTTATATTTGCTTCAGCGGTAAACCTTGTTCCATATGAAATTCTCGGAATTGCAACGTCTCCTGGAAAGAGACGGATGGTATGTTAAACGAAAGAGCGGCCATTTGATTTATGTTCATCCGACTAAGCCGGGCATTATACCCCTTGGCAAGCATGGGACCAAGGAGGTTCCACAAGGGACTGCCAATAAAATATTAAAGCAGGCCGGGTTGAAATAATTGCTGCCATTGAACTTTTATACAATGAAAAAGAAGAAAGTAACCCTTATTATCGAAGCTTCCTCCACCGGATTTGGCATTTATGGTGAGGATTTTCCTGTTACGGCCTATGGTGAAACTATTGTAGCTGCTAAAAAGGACTTGGAAAGTGCTATTGCAGATGTTTTGGATTACTATAAGAAAGAGGGTAAAAAGCCTGATCCAGCTTTGAATGGGGGTAACCTGGAGTTTTCTTTCAAATATGATATCGCCAGTATTTTTAATCATTTCGGGATGTTGGATGCTACAGGGTTGGCGAGGAAGATCGGGATGAATCCTTCATTATTGCGACAGTATAAGACTGGGCATACCCTGGCATCGGATAAGCAAAAGCAGAAAATTGAAAAGGGGCTGCATGAATTGGGAAGGGAGCTTTTGAGTGTGAGATTATAGATAGAACTATTTAATACTTGTAAAGTCGTAACGGTAGCAGTCGCAAAACTCTTCGTCGCAGAGTAAAGCCCGGTAGGCGGGATTTTTCATCACATCCACATAATCCATCCAGTGACCGTTAATTCTTACCTTTCTATAGATGAGGCGGATACCATGACTGTAATCAACCCACCAGTTGACATGCCCGGTGTATAGCGGCTGAATTGGGGTTCCATCCGGCTTATGCCAGCCATAAATGGCTTCGCGGTCGGTTTTAGGAGCCCGCGAGAGTTTATCGCTGATGACAAGGTCTTTTTTGATGCCGGCTATTAATCCTTTCCTGCCTTTTCTTTGTCCTTCGATAATCAGGTGATGGTGCCAGAAGATCAAGGCGCTATCGCGAAAGGCGTATAATGGTACGGGCTCCAGCTTTACTTTCGCCTGTGCATAGATGTCGTTCACCATTTTCCGGGTCGGAAGAAAGCAGTGAAAGCTGTCGGCTATCTGTTGTGCTGCCATCGGTGTGAGCGGTACGCGGGCGAAGTCGCGGTTGCTGCCAATGGACAGGTAGTCGGGAGCTACGAAGTAGGTGCAATGGATGGTATGTCCTGTGCTATCGATGATGGACACCCGTATTGGTACAAAGGTCTTCAGGAACTTGGGGATATCGCCGCCAAGAATTTCTTTAAGCGCGATAGGTTCACGTTCATCCCATTTCATGGCTCCGACCTTTTTATAATAGGCAGACCCGGAGAGCGCGTTCTGGGATGGATTGGGGGTAGAGATGCGTAGAGGCTGTTCGCAGCCGGTGAATGCGACGAGGGAGGCCAGGAGGTATGCGGGGAACTTTGGGATGTTCATAGCAGTTGCACCTAAGATCGGAAATAAAAATGATCGTCGGAAATTGACGATCAATTGGTGGAGATAGCCGGAGTACTATCGAACACCTGATACTTTTGCTATCCTTCATTCGTCAGGTAATGGTCTGAAAAACATGCTTTTGCGAACTGTATTTAGCTGGTTTTGAATTGATAGAAAGATAATTGTATTTTTGGGAATCTAATTCCCAATTGTACATGATCGCCCGCGACGCAGAGATCGTTTTAAGAAAACTAGCCTCCCAGTTTAAAGCTGTAGCACTGACTGGTCCCAGGCAAAGTGGTAAGTCAACGCTTGCCAGAACTACTTTTCCTGAGAAGAAATACGTATCCCTTGAAAATCCCGATATCAGAGCGTTGGCACTGAACGATACGAGAGGCTTCCTTAGCAATCTGCCGCAAGGAGCGATTATTGACGAGGCCCAAAGGGTGCCGGAATTATTTAGCTATTTGCAGCAAGTACTAGATGAGAGTAATGAAAAAGGCCGATTTATCTTGACTGGCTCGAATAACTTTTTAATGCTTGAGAACATTTCCCAGACCTTGGCAGGTCGAATAGGCTATCTGGAATTATTGCCTTTTTGCTATAATGAGATCAGGAAAATCCCAAACCAGGATCTTCATTTGAATCAGGTTATATTTTCGGGGGGCTATCCGGCTATCACTTTCGATCACGTCGATCCTGAATTTTGGTTCCCCTCCTATATCAGAACATATGTTGAACGAGATGTGCGACAAATTAAAAATATCACCAATTTAAATCTGTTCCAAAAGCTTTTATATTTATGTGCCGGTCGCATCGGCCAACAACTGAACTTGAATAATCTTGCTATCGAATGTGGGGTGGATCACAAAACTATAGGCGCCTGGATGGGAATATTACAAGCGAGTTATGTAATCCACTTAATACCACCCTTCTACAATAATTTTTCAAAACGCGTCATAAAATCTCCGAAATTATATTTTTATGACACGGGACTTGCGTGTGCTCTTCTTGGAATTAACGTTTCCGCACAGTTAATAAGCCACTCAAGTAGAGGTGCTTTATTTGAAAATTATGTTATTAATGAGTTGATAAAAAATCGCTTTAACAAAGGTCTTCGGAGTAATTTGTTCTATTGGCGCGATGTCAGTGGTCATGAAATAGATGTGGTATTGGATCATGGTTCCTCCGTCTATGCCGTGGAACTAAAGTCAGGGATGACAGTAGTGCCAGATTTCTTTAAAGGACTTTTGTTTTGGCAAGAGCTTACGAAATATAACAAGATTTATGTGATCTATGGCGGAGAAGACACACAAACAAGAAGCAATGGGATCGAGGTGATTCCCTGGAATAAACTGGACGTTTTAGATGACATCATATAACCGAACAAGCCTATGCCTATGAAGATATATTGGCTGCATGAATTTAATAGTTCCGCCTGGCTCGGCATGAAATATCGGAACTTGGTTTAAGAAAACAAGCAGAGATCTGTACAAAACACAATATCGAATATCTTAATTTTCCGATACCGGATAGGGGCATACCTAAAGAAGATAACCCGTTTCGTAATTTTATCACACGATTAAAGGAAGTAATCGCTGCTGGTAGTAATACCGTTATCCATTGCCGTATGGGAATTGGGCGTTCGTCTATAATAGCCGGCTGCCTATTATTAAAACCTGGGTATAAAGTAAATGATATTATTTCGCATATCAGCAAAATTCGGGGTCTTCGCGTACCGGATACGGACGAACAAATAGCGTGGCTGAAGAAACAAGAATGATAATTGTCGGGATCATCTCAATGAGAAATAAAATAGCCCCTGAAAATCAGGGGCTAAAAAGGTTGTGGAGATAGCCGGAGTTGTATCGAACTGGTTCTGAATTTTCTAGAATTTACTAACAGGTTCAAGCCTTGCGGATTATACTCAGCGATGAAAGCTTCGAAATGGAGCGGGGAGCCTTAATTCTGAGTACATTTTTAAAGTTTTAATCTTTATGGAATATAGCTCAAAAGTTCGGCGATTTGAGCCAGAAGGCTTGTTACTGAATTGCAGATTTTTGGCCGGAGGC
>JAMFRX010000573.1 GCA_026224995.1 Puia dinghuensis | reverse complement strand
CCTTGACAATATCGCCATTCCCGCGTCGATAGCCATCTCCCCCGCCGTAGAGAGCGATGGGAGCCGGGCTTCCCGCAAATCGGCGACTGCCCACTATCTGGTAGGCCAGGGATTCCATGAGATACTGACGAACTCGATAACGAACAGCGCCTATTTCACGGATCAGGAACTGCAGACCGCGGTAAAAATGATCAATAACCTGAGCGAAGAGCTCAATATCCTGCGCCCTTCCCTGCTGGAAACTGGTCTCGAATCGGTAGGCTACAACCTGAACAGGAAGATCGCAAGCCTCCGTTTTTTCGAATTCGGCAAGACCTATCACACAAAGGGAGTAGGGAAGTATTCGGAAAGAGACCATCTGTGCCTTTATCTTACCGGCCCCCTGCAGGATGACTCCTGGAAGGGTAAGGGTAAGAGCGTTGACATCTACTATACAAAAGGGCTTTGTGAAAGGATCTTCCAGCTGCTGGGGCTGAAGACGCCGGTTTGGAGTCCCCTGGATCATCCCAAGCTGGAGTCCGGCCTCCAGATCGTAAAAGACGGGCGGGTGCTGGCGGAAGCAGGGCCGGTAAAGGCCGATCTGCTGAAACGGTTCGATTGCCGGCAGGAGCTCTTCTTCGTGGACCTGCGCTGGGACAGCCTCCTTGAGCTGGCCGTGGAGCGCAACGTCGAATTCAGGGAGCTGCCGCGCCAGCTGCCTGTCTACCGGGATCTGGCGATGATCGTGGATAAGACCATGCCTTACGAAAAAGTAGAGCAGGCCATCCGAAATGCACGCCTGGATAAATTGCAGGAAGTAAAGCTTTTCGATATATTTGAAAGTGAGAAGCTGGGACAAGGGAAGAAATCGCTGGCCATCAGCCTCACCTTTTTGGACGAAGAGAAGACCCTAACGGACAAGGAGATCGAAGTCCTGGTGGGCAGGATCATCAGCACGCTGGAAAAAGAGGTGCAGGCTGAGATCCGGAAATGACGGCGGACACAGGTCCGTCGGCCGATAGGCCAGTAATAGGGGTTAATAATGAGTGAAGAAACCAATAGTGCGGGCAAACAATTCCCTCCTGCAGGAGAAGCCGAGCTTCGGGTAAGGCGGATCCAGGAGAAGCTACAGCAGCTGCTGCGGCAACGTGACTTGCTGCTAAAGGAAAATGGGAAGCTGAGGGAAGAGATGCGGATGCTGCAGCAAACTTTGGCGGATCGTGCTGCGCGGCTCGAACAATTACAACAACAGGTTGAGATAGTAAAGTCTACGAAAGAGGCGATGAGCGAGGGGGAAAAACGGGCTTTGGAAAAAAGGCTTGGCCAGTACATCCGGGAAATAGACCGGTGTATTGCCATGCTCGGCGAATAAGGAACGATCAGACGCGCTTGACGAGACGCATTTTCATCTCATCCTTTCCACGGGAGAGTTCCAGAGTGTATACGCCATAAGGCAGGTCGTTGAGACCATTCCAATCCAGCTCCTGCTGATCGTTCTCTACCTCTGTTTCCAGGGCGCTGCAGACCAGGCCCGCGTCGTCTTTTAAGACGGCTTTCAAAAGACATTTTTCGGAAAGGCCCACCTGAAAGGTTAGATGGTCAATGAAGACGGGAGATTTGACTTTTAACATGGCATGTAGTTTTAAAATAGGGTATTGGCGTGTACGTGTGCATAAGGTGTGAATAAATATAAAACAAGTATTTGAACTATGCAAGAGTTAATCCCAATAAATGTTGTCATCGGCGACCGGACCTACCGGATCAAGATCGAGCCGCAGGACGAGGAGGTCGTCCGGAAGACCTTAAAATTGATCAACGACAAGGTCATCGAGTACAAGACCCAGTTTGCAGGCAGAGACATGCAGGACTATATTGCCATGGTCGTCCTCTGGTATGCCACCCAGCCGGCAGAAGGTGGCCTCCCGGGCCTGAACCACTCCGTCCTGGACGCGCTTGCCCGCATGGAACAGCAGCTGGACAAGGTTTTATAGCGCTTATTCCCTATCTTCGCCAATCAGCATAAAAAGCGGACTGTCTGTCCGTTGCATGGATATATTTGATTGTGAACGATTTAAACTTAACATATAATGATAACAATTGTTATAGCGGGAGTTATTGCTTTGCTAATAGGATTTTTCGTTGGCAAGGTGGTTTTCGCTAAAAACACGGAAAACAAAATAGCAGAAGCGGAAAGTCACGCTAAAAAGATCATCAGTGAAGCCCAGACTACCGCAGAGAGCATGAAGAGGGAGAAACAGCTGGAAGCGAAAGAAAGGTTTGTACAGCTTAAGGCCGAACACGATAAAGAAGTACTGGAAAAGAACAGGCGGGCCAACGAAGGCGAAGCCAGGATCAAGCAGAAAGAGCAGGGTATCAATCAGAAACTGGAAAACCTGGACAAGCAGGCCAAAGATAATGACGTGATCAAGGACAACCTAAACCGCCAGATCGAGGTGGTCAACCTGAAGCGGACAGAACTGGAAAAGCACCAGGAAGAGCATATCCGCCGGCTGGAAAAGATCGCCGCCCTTACGGCAGATGAGGCCAGGGCCCAGCTGATCGAAAGCCTGCGGCAGGAGACGCAGACGAGAGCGCTGGCCCTGCAGCAGGAGATCATCGACGACGCCAAGCAGAAAGCGAACAAAGAAGCCCGCAAGATCATCATCCAAAGCATCCAGCGGACCGCTGCGGAGCAGGCCATAGAGAACTCCATCACCGTTTTCAACCTTGAAAGCGATGAGATCAAGGGGCAGATCATAGGGCGGGAAGGTCGTAATATCCGGGCCATAGAGGCGGCTACGGGGGTCGACCTCATCGTGGACGACACGCCGGAAGCCATTGTCCTGTCCTCCTTTGACCCCTTACGCAGGGAAATAGCCCGGCTTTCGCTGCAAAGGCTGGTCACCGACGGACGTATCCATCCTGCCCGGATAGAAGAGATCGTGGAGAAGACCCGCAAGCAGATCGAAGAGCAGGTCATGGAGATCGGCGAGCGCACGGTCATAGAACTGGGCATTCATGGACTACACAAAGAGCTGGTACGGATCGTCGGGAAAATGCGGTTCCGCTCCTCATATGGTCAGAACTTATTGATGCACAGCCGCGAAGTGGCCAACCTCTGCGGAATCATGGCTGCCGAGCTGGGCATGAACCCCAAGCTGGCCAAACGGGCCGGCTTATTGCACGATATCGGCAAGGTGCCGGATGAAGAAACCGAGCTTAGCCATGCCCTGCTGGGGATGAAGCTGGCCGAGAAATATGGCGAGAATCCGGCTGTCATCAACGCCATCGGCGCCCACCATGATGAAGTGGAGATGCAATACGTGATCGCGCCCATTATTCAGGCCTGTGACGCCATCAGCGGCGCCCGGCCCGGCGCCCGGCGCGAGATCATGCAGCAGTACCTGCAGCGGATCAAAGATTTGGAAAACCTGGCCCTCGCCTACCCCGGTGTCGAAAAAGCCTATGCCATCCAGGCCGGCCGCGAATTGCGGGTCATCGTCGAGGCGGACAAGGTCACGGACATCGACAGCGATAAGCTAAGCTTTGAGATCGCCCAGAAGATACAGACGGAAATGACCTATCCGGGCCAGATCAAAGTGACCGTCATCCGGGAGAAACGGGCGGTCAACGTAGCCAGATAAATCGGACCGGCCGGGTCAGTCCGGCCGGAGCCAGGGCTTCCGAAGCAAGAGAGAGTAAATAAGTTTGGAAATCCCGGG
>JAMFRX010000572.1 GCA_026224995.1 Puia dinghuensis | reverse complement strand
GGCAGCGGCTTCACCCTCTCCCGGACGTTCAAGATCGGCAGCCCCGGCGGCTGGGACTATATCGCCGTAGGACCCGACAAAAAGATCTATGTCTCACATGGCACCCAGGTGAATATCCTAGATCAGAAGACCGGCGACTCCGTAGGCGTGATCCCCAATACTACCGGCGTCCATGGGATCGCCTTCGTCGAAAGCCTTGGAAAGGGCTTTACCAGCAATGGCCGGCTGAACACCGTCACAGTATTCGACCTCAAGACCGCCGCCGTGCTGTCGCAGATCGCCACCGGCCAGAATCCCGACGCAATAATGTACGACCCCTTCAGCAAACGGGTGATCACCTGCAACGGCCGGAGCCATGACCTGTCTGTCATCGACCCCGCTACGGGCGCCGTGACAGCCACTATTGCGCTCGATGGGAAGCCGGAGACGGCAGTATCCGACGAAGCCGGTCATCTCTTCATCAACATCGAAGACAAGAATAAGATCACGGAAGTCGATCTACGCAATAACACCGTTGTCGCCAGCTGGCCCCTCGGCGCAGAAGGGCCTACCGGCCTGGCCATCGATCTAAAGACGAAGCGGCTGTTCGCGGGCTGCGACAAGCAGCTGGTGGTCATGGATGCCGGCAGCGGCGCCATCGTAATCAAGCTGCCTATCGGCGACGGCTGCGACGGGGTGGGCTTCGATGCCGGCCTCGCCCTGGTGTTCGCCTCCTGTGGTGAAGGCAAGCTCACCGTCATCAGGGAGTCTTCCGCTTCTTCTTTTTCCGTGATCGACAACGTAGCCACCAAACGCAGCGCCCGCACCTGCGCCGTCGACGAAAAGACCCATGCCGTCTACCTGCCTGCGGCCGACACGCAGCCCGGTGCGGCCGGAGAACGGCCTAAGGTGGTTCCCGGCACCTTTGGTGTGCTGGTCGTCAGCAAGCCATAAGCCGCTCATATATACATTTTTTGCAGTAAATTGTACTTTCCTACAAAAAATGTATCATGGCAACACGCATCGGAAATTTCATAAATGGCAGCTTCGTCGATAGCGCTTCTTCGCGGGGCCTTCCCGTGATCTCCCCTATCGATGGCTCCCTGCTGGCCGAAGTACCCTGTTCTTCGGTAGCCGATCTGAATGCGGCCGTACAGGCGGCCACCGCGGCCTTCCCGAAATGGAGCAAGACGCCGATAAAGGAAAGGGTACAGGTGTTCTTCCGCTATAAAGCCTTTCTGGAACGGGACCTGCAGAAGCTGGCCCTGCTGGTCAGCCAGGAGAATGGCAAGACCATCGGCGAAGGCATCGCCGAGATAGAGAAATGCATAGAGCTCACCGAATTCGCTACGTCCTTACCGCAGCTGGTGACCGGCGAAGTGCTGGAGGTGAGCAAAGGCGTAGAATGCCGTACCGAACACGTGCCGCTGGGTGTCGTTGCTTCCATCGTACCATTCAATTTCCCCGCCATGGTCCCCAATTGGACCATCCCCAATGCCCTGGCGTTGGGCAACTGCATGATCATAAAGCCCTCCGAAAAAGTGCCGCTCAGCCTCACAATAATCGCTAACTTACTAAAGGAAGCCGGCCTTCCCGACGGCGTCTTCAATATCGTGAACGGCGACAGCGAGATCGTCGAGGCCATCTGCGATCATCCCGGTATCGAAGCGGTCAGTTTCGTCGGCTCCACAAAAGTGGCGAAGCTCGTCTATCAGCGTTCGACGCAGAACCTAAAACGCTGTCTCGCCCTGGGCGGCGCCAAAAATCACCTGCTGGTATTGCCCGACGCCAAACCCGATATGACGGCCCAGAATGTCGCCGCTTCGATGAGCGGCTGCGCCGGACAGCGGTGCATGGCGGCATCCGCCATGGTAGGCGTGGGTGACGTAGACCATATCATCGATAAGATCTGTGAGGAGGCCCGACGGATCGTCCCCGGAAAGAACCTCGGCGCCGTCATCAACAAGGAGTCGAAAGACAGGATAGAGCGGTATATCACGGAGGCCGAGCAGCAGGGCGCGAAGATCCTGGTAGACGGCCGGAATACCCATGTCGCTGGTAAGGAGAACGGCACCTATGTCGGCCCTACCGTGATCGACCACGTGAAGCCCGGCATGGCCGTCGCGACGGAAGAGATCTTCGGACCCGTGATCAGCATCATGCGGGTCGACACCCTGGACCAGGCGCTGGCGATCGAGAATGCCAGCCCCTATGGCAATGCCGCCTCCGTCTTTACGCAAAGTGGCGGCGCTGCCCGTTATGTGATCGAGAAGGCCAGCGCGGGCATGGTCGGAGTGAATGTAGGCGTCCCGGTGCCCCGCGAACCCTTTTCCTTCGGAGGATGGAACGACAGCAAGTTCGGGGTAGGCGATATCACGGGCAAGAGCTCCATAGAATTCTGGACGCAGCTCCGGAAAAGCACCGTGAAATGGAATCCCGAAGCCGGGGTGAACTGGATGAGCTAACACACACCATAAAATTAAGCATATGTCTGCATCCTTGACAATTTCCGAAGCGCAGGAGATCCTTCAGGACAACCTGGACTATACCCTGTTTTCCTGGAGCAAGCAAAAGGGCATCAGCCCCATCGCCGTTCAGCGCGGCGAAGGCGTTTACCTCTACGACTATGACGGCAAACGCTACCTCGACTTCTCCTCCGGCCTCATGAACGTCAACATCGGCCATGGCAATCAGCGTGTGACCGAGGCCGTTGTCCGGCAGATGCAGGAGGTCAGCTATATTACCCCGTCCTGCGTCACCCGCGCCCGCGGGGAGCTCGGCAAGAAGCTGGCGGAGATCACCCCTGGAAATCTGCAGAAGACCCTTTTTACGGTCTGCGGCGCCACCGCCATAGAGAATGCCATCAAGCTGGCGCGCCTGTATACCGGCCGCCATAAGATCATCGCCCGCTACCGGGCCTTTCACGGCTCGTCCTACGGTGCCATGACGGCCGGCGGCGACCCCCGGAAGCTGCCCGCCGATGCGCAGCAGGCGCCCAATATGATCCATGTCGAAGACCCCTATTGCTATCGCTGCCCCTGGAGCCAGGAGCTGTCTTCCTGCCACCGGGAATGCGTCTCGCATATTGAACGCGTCATCGAGTTCGAAGGGCCGGAGAACGTCGCCGCCATCCTCATGGAGGGCGAAAGCGGCTCTTCGGGCTGCATCAAATACCCGCCCGACTACCTGCAGAAGGTGAGGGCGCTCTGCGACAAGCACGGCATCCTGCTGATCGCCGACGAAGTGATGAGCGGCTTCGGCCGCACCGGCAAATGGTTTGCCTCGGAGCTCCATGGGATAGTGCCGGATATGATCGCCACCGCCAAGGGAATCACCGCCGGCTACCTGCCGCTAGGCGCTCTCATCGTTACGGATACCATCGCCGACTATTTCAACGACAAAGTTCTTTGGCTGGGTCTCACCTATTCTGCCCACCCCGTGGCCTGCGCCGCCGGCGTCGAAGTGCTGAAGATCTATGAAGACGAGAACCTCATAGCCAATGCCGCTGCCATGGGCCATTATGTCGACCAGCAGGTCGAAAAGCTCAAGGAGAAACATCCCTGCATCGGGGATTTCAGGAACACCGGCCTGCTCGGCTGCCTCGAGATTGTAAGAAACAGGAAGACAAAGGAGCCCATGGCCCCCTTCAACGCCCGGCCGGAAGAGATGACCGTCATGAACCAGGTGGCCGCCCGGCTAAAGCAGCTGGGCATGTACACCTTCGTCCGCTGGAACTATGTCTTTATCGCCCCGCCCCTGTGCATCACCCGTGAGCAGGTGGACGAAGGCCTGGCCATGATCAGCGACGCCCTAACGATTGCAGATGCCCATGTAACCGAATAAAACTTCTGCCTATGGCTTCTGCACCGCTTTCTGATCCTCCGGAGGCCGGCCAGCATTCCGGCCGACCTGGCGAGCCCGCCACTTCGCTCTACAGCGAAGATCTGGCTCCCGTCCCCGCCTCCCGGCGGACCTGGACGACCTGGAACTATGCCGCGCTATGGATCTCCATGTGCCTGTGCATCCCGACCTATATGCTGGCCAGCTCCCTCATCGGCGGCGGCATGAACTGGTGGCAGGCCATCGGCACTATCTTCCTCGGCAACACCATCGTCCTGATACCCATGATCCTCAATGGCCGGGCCGGCGCCAAATACGGGATACCTTTCCCCGTGTATGCCCGGGCCAGCTTCGGCGTCAAAGGCGCCAATATCCCCGCGCTCCTGCGTGCCATCGTTGCCTGCGGCTGGTTCGGCATCCAAACCTGGATCGGCGGCTTCGCCCTCTACCAATGCCTTCGGCTTTGGATCCCCGTTTTTGCGACCCTGCCGCCAGTATTCCCCGCCTCCTGGGGGCTGGCCACAGGTCCCGCCATCTGCTTTATCCTCTTCTGGCTGCTCAACATGTGGGTGGTCTGGCTGGGTGTCGACAGCATCCGGAAGCTGCTGGTATTTAAAGCCTTTTTCTTACCGCTTGCGGCCCTGGCCCTCCTCTGGTGGGCCATCTCCCATGTGCATGGGGGACTGGGCCCCGTGCTGGCCCAGCCCTCCCGCTTTTCCAGCGGCGCCGCCTTCTGGGCCTTCTTTGTTCCGGGACTAACGGGCATGGTCGGCTTCTGGGCTACCCTCTCGCTGAATATCCCCGACTTTACCCGCTATGCCGTGAGCCAGCGGGCGCAGATAAAAGGCCAGGCCCTCGCCTTGCCGCCGGCCATGACCCTCTTCGCCTTCATCGGCGTCGTCGTCACCTCTTCTACCACGATCATCTACGGCACGACCATCTGGGACCCTGTGGCGCTCGCCGGCCGCTTCGACAGCAAGCTGCTCGTCAGCATCGCCATGATCGCCGTAGCCATCAGTACCCTCGCTACCAATATCGCGGCGAATATCGTCAGCCCGGCTAATGACTTCGCCAATTTAGCCCCAGCCCGCATCAACTTCCGCACCGGCGGACTGATCACGGGCATCGCCGGCGTGCTCATCTTCCCCTGGAAGCTGATCGCCGACCCCGGCGGCTATATCTTCACGTGGCTGGTCGGCTATTCCAGCCTCCTGGGCCCCGTAGGCGGCATCCTGATCGTCGACTATTATTTCATCCGTCGCCAGGACCTGTCGCTCAAAGACCTCTACGACCCGCAGGGGATCTATCGCTATACCGGCGGCTTCAACCGCAATGCCGTGATCAGCCTCATCCTGGGCATCCTGCCGAATATTCCCGGGTTCCTGGCAGCGGTGGGCGCAGTGAGCCCCGGCACTTTCCCCGCGTGGATGCTGCAATTCTATAATTATGCGTGGTTCGTGGGGTTCTTCGTCGCCGGAGGCTGCTATGGCCTGCTGATGCGGACCGCACGCGCCTTTTCTTATTCAAACAAGTCCACCTATGTCTCTACTGATTAAAAATGGCCGCATCATAACGGCCACCGACGACTATACAGGTGATATTCGGATCGAAGGCGAGAAGATCGTCGCGATCGGGCTGGCCGGCCAGGGGCTGCCAGCTGGCTCGGGGTCATCGACCGATGCCGGTGGCCATGGGCCGTCCAATGGCTCGCGGCTGCCAGCCAACGCCGACACCGTGATCGACGCTACCGGCCTGCTCGTCTTCCCAGGCGGCATCGACCCGCACGTCCACCTTGAAATGCCTTTCATGGGCACCTTCTCCAGCGACACCCACGAAACGGGGACCCGGGCGGCCCTGTTCGGCGGCACCACCACCGTGATCGACTTCGTCCTGCAGACGCAAGGCCATACCCTGCACGAAGCGCTCGCCGAATGGAATGGCCGCGCCAGCGGCACCGCCGTCGGCGACTATAGCTTCCACATGGCGGTAACGGATTTCAACGACCGGACCCGCGCCGAGATCCGCCAGATGATAGAAGAAGAAGGCATCACCTCCTTCAAGACCTTTATGGCCTATAAAGGCGCCCTCATGATCGACGACCGGCAGATGACCGCCCTCATGCAAGAGGTGCGCCAGCACGGCGGACTGGTGACGGTACACGCCACCAACGGCGACATGATCGACTACCTGATCGCAAAACACCGGGCCGAAGGCAAGCTCTCACCCCGCTATCATTACCTTTCCCAGCCCGAAGTCACGGAGGCGGAAGCCTCGGGCCGCTTTGCCGATATCGCCGACTACACGGGCTGCCCCGGCTATATCGTACACCTCACCTGCGAAGGCGCCCTGAACGCAGTCCGCAACGCCACCCGCCGCAACCAACACCTGTTCGTGGAGACCTGCATCCAATACCTGCTGCTCGACGACTCCCTCTACCAAGAGGATTTCGAAGGCGCCAAATGGGTGATGAGCCCGCCCCTGCGTAAGAAAAAGGACCAGACGACCCTTTGGGCAGGCATCAACCAGGGACTGGTGAACGTAGTCGCAACGGATCACTGCCCCTTTATGTGGAAACAAAAGCTCATGGGCGAAAAAGACTTTTCCAAAATACCCAACGGTCACCCCGCCATCGAAAACCGGATGGAGCTGCTCTACAGTGAAGGCGTACACAAGGGCAGGATCAGCCTCAACAAATACGTAGAGGTGGCCTGTACCAATCCCGCAAAGATCTTCGGGCTCTTCCCCCGCAAGGGAACGATCGCGCCGGGCAGCGATGCGGATCTCGTCCTCTTCGACCCGGTAAAGAAACATACCCTTTCGGCCGCGACACACCATATGAACGTAGACTATTCGGGCTATGAGGGCTGGGAGCTCACGGGAAAAGTGCAGACGGTGATCCTCCGCGGCCAGGTGGCTATCGATAAGAATAAATGCCTGATAGAGAAAGGATATGGACAGTTTATTAAAAGGAAAAAAGTAGGTGGTAATATCTAAAATCAAGCTATGCCCAGAATCATCAGATCCGGCCTTATCCAGATGAGCCTTCCGAAGACGGAAGGCGAAGGAACTATTCAGGAGATCAAGGAGGCCATGCTCCAAAAGCACCTGCCTCTTATCGACGAGGCCGGGCAAAAGGGCGTACAGATCCTCTGCCTGCAGGAGATCTTCAACACCCCCTATTTCTGTCCCGGCCAGAACAACGCCTGGTACGAATCGGCGGAGTCCATACCCGGACCTACCGTCCAGCTGATGACGGAGTACGCAAAGAAGTACGCCATGGTGATCATCGTCCCGATCTACGAAAAAGAACAGGCCGGCGTACTCTATAATACTGCGGCTGTCATCGACGCCGACGGCACGCTGCTAGGCAAATATCGGAAGAACCATATCCCCCACACATCGGGCTTCTGGGAGAAGTTCTTCTTCAAGCCCGGCAACCTGGGCTACCCGGTCTTCCACACCCGCTATGCCAAGGTCGGCGTCTACATCTGCTACGACCGCCATTTCCCCGACGGGGCGCGTTGCCTGGGCCTCAACGGCGCGGAGATCGTCTATAATCCTTCCGCCAAGGTAGCCGGCCTCTCCCAATACCTCTGGAAGCTGGAGCAGCCCGCCCATGCAGTCGCCAACGGCTATTTCATGGGCTGCATCAACCGCGTCGGCGAAGAGAAGCCCTGGAACCTCGGCCGCTTCTATGGCAACAGCTATTTTGTAGACCCTCGCGGTCAGATCTTCGCCCAGGCGTCGGAAGACAAGGACGAACTGCTGATCGCCGAGTTCGACCTGGACAAGATAGAAGAGGTACGCAGCGTCTGGCAGTTCTATCGCGACAGGCGGCCGGAGACTTACGGTAAACTAACGGAATTATAGAAACAATCATCTGACTATGGCTATCCTCGACCACCGGCTCACCGACAAGGAATATGCGCAGAACTTCAGCGATATCCACCCCCCGTTCGAAACGCGGGATGCGGCCCTCGTGGAAGCCAACCGCTGCCTGTTCTGCTATGACGCGCCCTGCACCAAGAGCTGCCCTACAGGAATCAACGTTCCCAAGTTCATCAAGCAGATCACCACCGATAACCTGAAGGGTTCTGCCTACACCATCTTCCAGCAGAATATCATGGGCGGCGGCTGCTCCAAGGTCTGCCCGGTCGAAAAGCTCTGCGAAGGGGCCTGCGTGTACAACCTGATGGAGGAGAAGCCCATCGCCATCGCTAAGCTGCAGCGCTATCCGACCGAAAAGGCGATCGCCGAAAAATGGCCGCTGTTCACCCGCAAGCCTTCCACCGGCAAAAAAGTGGCGGTCGTCGGCGCTGGTCCGGCAGGCCTGAGCTGCGCACACCTCCTGTCGCGCGAAGGCATCGACGTGACCATCTACGAAAAGGAAAACAAAGGCGGCGGTCTCATGACCTATGGCATCGCGGCTTACAAGGTGACCCCCGCCTTTTGCGAGGACGAGGTCGGCTATATCCTCTCCCTCGGCGGCATCACCATCAAATACGGCATGGAGCTGAGCAGGGATATCCAGCTGGAGCAGCTGCGCAAAAACTATGACGCCGTATACCTGGGCTTCGGGGTCGGACTGGCGCGGCAATTGGAGATCCCCGGCGAAGAGCTCCAGGGCGTCGTCGACGCCATTGGGTTCATCTATACTATCCGGGCCAACGGCTATCCGGCAGTCCCCGTTGGCGATAAAGTGGCCGTCATCGGCATGGGCATGACCGCCATCGACGCGGCTACGCAGGCCAGACGACTGGGGGCGAAAGAGGTCACGCTGGTCTATCGCCGGACACAGGAAGAGATGCCCTGCACCGAGACGGAGCTGGAGATCGCAAGACTGGATGGCTGCAAGGTCCTGTGGCTGGCGGCCCCAAAGGAGATCCTTGGCGAAGAGGGACAGGTGCGGCAGCTCGTATGCAGTGTCATGCAGCTCGGCATCGCCGACGGCAGCGGACGCCGGTATCCGGTGGACACCGGCGAGACCGTGACGCTGGAGGTAGATATGGTGATAAAAGCCGCCGGGCAGATGCCTTACGAAGCGCTGGTCAATGCGACGTCGCTTACCAACGACAGGGGGCGGCTCGTGATCACCGGCAATACTACCAACCTCCCCGGCGTCTTCGCCGGCGGCGATTGCGTCAACGGCGGAAAGGAAGTGGTAGATGCCGTACAGGCCGGCAAGGACGGTGGCGCCGCTATCTTAAACTATGTTATGAACAATCAACGTCATTAACCATGGCAAATCTAGAAACCGATTACCTCGGCATTCGCTCACCCAACCCCTTCTGGCTGGCCAGCGCGCCGCCGACCGACAAAAAGATAAATGTCCTCAGGGCCTTCGAAGCCGGCTGGGGCGGCGTCGTGTGGAAGACCCTGGGCAGCCAGGTGAAGAACGTATCCTCCCGCTACTCCGCCGTCGACTTCGGCGGAAGCCGCGTCATGGGCTTCAACAATATCGAGCTCATCAGCGACAGGCCGCTGGAGCTCAACCTCCGCGAGATAGAAGAGTGCATCCGCCTCTTCCCTGACCGCGCCATGGTCGTCTCGCTCATGGCCGACAACGACCGGGAAAGCTGGCATGAGCTGATCCGCAAAGTGGAAGCCACGGGCGCCCATGGTCTGGAGCTTAATTTCGGCTGTCCTCATGGCATGACGGAACGCGGGATGGGCGCGGCCGTAGGGCAGGACCCCGAGATCGCCCGGCTCGTCGTGGAATGGGTGATGGAGATCGCCACCATCCCCGTGATCACCAAGCTTACGCCCAATGTCCATTCCGTAGTGCCTACGGGCCGTGCCGCCGTAGAAGCGGGCAGCCAGGGTCTCTCCCTCATCAATACCATTCAATCCGTCACCGGCGTAGACCTGGATACCTTCGTCCCCAATCCCAACGTCGGCGGCTTTTCCACCTTCGGCGCCTACTGCGGACCGGCAGTGAAGCCCATCGCCCTCAAGATGCTGACCACCATCGCACAGGATCCCATCACCCAAAAGGTCCCCGTCTCCGGCATCGGCGGCATCACCACCTGGAAGGATGCGGCGGAGTTCCTGCTGCTTGGCGCCACTACCTTGCAGGTATGCACCGCCGTGATGACCCATGGGTTCCGCATCATCGAAGACCTCTGTGAGGGCCTGAGCAACTGGATGGACGAAAAAGGCTTTCAGACCACCACCGATTTCATCGGCCGGAGTGTCCCCACGCTCACCCACTGGGAAGACCTCGATATCAACTACCATATCGTCGCCAGCATCGACCCCGAAAAATGCATCCATTGCGGCCTCTGCTATATCGCCTGCGAGGACGCGTCCCACCAGGCCATCAACATCGAACAAGGCCAGCCGTATAATAACTATTCCATAAAAGAGGAAGAGTGCGTCGGCTGTAACCTGTGCAAGCTGATCTGCCCTGTGGACAGCTGCATCACGATGGTAGAGCAACGCAAGGGACCTGACTATGTCAACTGGAAGGAATACCAGCAGCGCGGACTTCCGTTAAACGATCATTAATACCTGGATATGACCATCAACCCTGCAAGGCTTCAGCAACACTTTGAGCAGATGAGCCAGATCGGCCGCATCGGCGAGACCGGCGTTTGCCGCCCTACCCTCTCGGCATTGGAAAAAGAGGCTTTTGAGCTGGCCGCCCGCTGGATGAAGGAAGCGGGCATGCAAACGCGCATCGACCAGCTAGGCAACCTCATCGGCCGCCTGGAAGGACGTCATCGCGAAGCGCCGGTGCTCATGCTGGGCTCTCACCTGGACTCGCAGCCCTATGGAGGCCGCTTCGACG
>JAMFRX010000571.1 GCA_026224995.1 Puia dinghuensis | reverse complement strand
CGAACTGTCGTTCACTGGCGTATTGCCGGTTAAAATACTCGTCCAGGAAGAAATAGTCGAATGGATTGCCCGGAAAGGCTTTCATCCAGGCCTGCTCAACATGCTGTAGGGTCTGGGGGAGATGGCCGGTCTGTACCCGCAGGGAAAAATAATCGCCCTCATACCAGTCACAGGTGAAGATGCCAGGCTCGAGGGGCGCCTTTAGGGAAACCTGGTGATAGTCGTTGACGACCCCCACGACGATCCCCTTCCAGCCATCCCAATTGGTCAAAACCGTCTTGCCGATGGCATCCTTCGGTGTTTGAAAGCCCAGGAGCCGCGCCGCCGTCGCCGTGAGGATCACGGAAGTGTCGGGGTCTTTTGGAAAATCGCGGGAGAAAGCCCTGCCTGCCAACAGGTGCATCTGAAATACACGGAGAAAATCCTCATCCATGCTGTTCGCGCGAACGGTGATGGAGTCGGCGGAAGACGCGTCCGCCAACTTGATAGTTGCCTTATATTCCCGCTGTTTGCCGGGTATGGTGCTCGAGTTGGCCACTCCGCTGATGGCCGGGTCTCTCTTCAGCTCCTCCCGGAAAAAGTCGATGCCGGCCCGGAATGCCGGAATATTTTTGTCATGGCTGGGCGCGACGCCAGGATGGTCCATCACAAGCACCTGGTCGATATTCATCCCGATATCCTGCCCCATCATATAATCTAATTGACGATAGACGATGATCGTCCCCGCGATCAGCCCGATAGACGCCATAAATTGCGTTGTCACGAGTCCCTTCCGTAGAAGCACGCCACCGGAGCTGCCCTTCAATTTTCCTTTGAGCACGGCCATCGGCTTAAAGCTCGACAAGATCCAGGCTGGATAGAAGCCAGACAAAAGCGATCCCACCGCCCAAAGCACCGCAAGCAAGGCGATAAACCATCCTTGCATCAGATCGGCGGGCTCGAGGGAGAGGCCCGATATCCGATTGAAAGCGGGCAAGACCAAATTGATCGTGGCATAAGCAATAGCCAGTGCCAGTCCATTGATCAGAGCCGCTTCCACGAGGAACCGCACCACCAGGTGAATCCTTGCGGCGCCTACCACCTTCCGCACACCCACTTCCCTGGCCCGACCCATTGCATTGGCCGTTGACAGGTTGACAAAATTGATCCAGGCGATCCCCAATACAAAGATGCCGATCACCCCGAGGAAGAAGACGATCGTGCCATTGGCGTTTATCTCCAGCTCTTCGGCCAGGTTAGATCGCAGGTGAATGTCGGTTAACGGTTGAAGCTGTCCACTCTGGTGTTTATTCTCGCTCCGAAGCTGCGGCTCATGCGAGTCAAAAACAGCCGGCAGCCTCGCTTCAATGCGTTTCGGGTCCGTGCCGGGCTGCAGCCTCACATAGGTGTACATCTGTGGCCGCGTCCGCGCCCAGTTTTGATTGGCCTGCACCGGTCCAAACATCGTCGGATAGGAGAAAAGGACATCGCCTTTCAGGTGGGTATTGGCGGGGAGGTCTTTGAAAACTCCGGTTACCTTCACTAGCTTATCGTTGCTGTCGTCATCGTGCATATGCAGCTGCTTACCAATAGGGTCTTCCTTGCCAAAGTACAGGTATGCATACTTTTCCGAGATGGCTGCAGTATAGGGCGCGGTAAGGG
>JAMFRX010000570.1 GCA_026224995.1 Puia dinghuensis | reverse complement strand
GAGGGTTCGTTCGCCATGGAGAATTGACCTACCAGGCCCGTAGCGTCGGGGAATTTGCTCCAGAACTCGAATTTGCTGCGACCGAGGTCTTCACGAAAGAGCTGATCCAGCTTTTGTTCAGTGGCTTTTTTACCGCCCATGAGGCCAATGAGGCCGGGGATGTCCTCCTGTACCTGCCACATGTAGGTCCAGCCATTGTTCTCGTCGTAGTAGTCGCGGCCGCCGGGGCCGCCGTCGAATTTGGGATCGATATCTATCCAGTTCCCTTTATCGTCCTTAGGGAGGAAGAATTTCTTTTCGTCGTTCCACAGGTTGGCATAGTTGTGGGCGCGTGGCGAGAAGGTCTGGAAGTCTGCCGTCTTGCCGAGGTCTTTAGCCAGCTGTGCCAGAGCCCAGTCGTCGAAGGAGGCGCCCAGGGTAACGGCTACGGCCTGCCGCTTTTCGAAGGGATGCACCTGCGGCTCCGTTTCTTTTTCGCCGGGGTGCAGGGCCGGCATATATCCTTTTTCGTGGAAGAAATCGTCCAGGGATGTTCTGGGGCCATTGCGCCAGGGCAGCAGGGTGGCATCGGTGGCGTTCTTGCGCATGCCTTCGTAGGCCGTCGCTACGTCGAAATTGCGCAGGCCTTTACGAAAGGCGTCCAGGAAGATCACGGAGCTGTGGAAGCCGTTCATGCAGGCGTAGTCACCGAAGAGCACGGGGAAGGTAGGCATCCAGCCCGACTGCCGGTACATGCGGACATAGGACTGCAGCATGTCTTCTTCCTGTGCAGGGTGCAGGATCATACGAAGGGGATGCAGGGCCAGATAGGTGTCCCAGGCCCAGTCGTCGACGTAGAACGGGCGTTTATCCGTCTCTATCTGGTGGTCATAACCGCTATAGTAGCGTCCATCCTCAGTGATGTCGACCATGCGTTCGTGGCAGCGATAGAGGGCCGTATAAAAAGAGCGGCGCTGTGCCTGCGTGCCGCCTTCCACCTGGATGCGGGACATCTGGTCCGACCAGAGGGATTCGGCATGCTGTTTTACGCTATCGAAGGCTTTATCCTTTATCTCTTCCGTGAAATTCTTTTTGGCCTGATCGGCGCTTATGAAGCTGATGGCATAGCGGAGCCCGACGGTGGTGGTGCCGGCGGGAAAGCTGATATAGGACTGGCGGCGGTTGGAATCAAGCGTCCCGGGGGTGCCGGGGCGGTTGAAGACGCCGTACATGTATACTTTGATATTGCCCTGCCAGGTCTCCATGCCC
This sequence comes from Puia dinghuensis, assembly GCA_026224995.1. Classification (GTDB taxonomy): domain Bacteria; phylum Bacteroidota; class Bacteroidia; order Chitinophagales; family Chitinophagaceae; genus Puia; species Puia dinghuensis_A. The sequence goes on along the minus strand of JAMFRX010000570.1, from coordinate 1,438 downwards.
TGGAGGCTTCCGTCGGGGCCAAATAGCCAGGAGGACTCGCCCCCGTTAAACATGTCGAGGAGCAGGGCCGGGGTAGCGCCGGCGGGGTACGTAAACCGGTAGAAGCCCGTAAGGCGGCCCGGGGTGAATTCCACGGTGATGCCGTCCTTCAGGAGGTAGGTGGAGTAGTACCAGGGGCGGGTGATCTCCAGATCATGATCATAGGCCATGCGGGCGGACCACTGGTCCGGCTGAACGGGGCCGAGGGCAGGGCGAAGAGCGAAGGCTTCGCCGAGGCGATGCGAGACGGCTGTCAGGGGAAAGCAGGTTATCTGGTCGTCGAGGTAATCTTTCCGGATAGGATATACGCGAACGGGCTGGTTGGGAAGGCTGGCCGTAGGCCGGGTAGGCTCCAGCAGCTGGCCGACATTGCCGATGGTAGGGTCGATGTCTGTGGTAGATTGGGCAAGGCTATGGGCGCAGGATACGGATAGCAGGGCCGCGACAAGCAGTAGCTGTCTGCTGAATAGAATATGCTTCATCAAAAAAGGTTTGAAAAAGTCAGATGACCCCATTCAGGGGTCATCTGACAAACTAATTTAGTAACCGGGATTCTGTGTCCATTTGGGGTCGTTGTTCATATCGCTTATAGGGATCGGCGCGATATAACGCGTGCCAATAGCTGCCGCGGCGTCGATCGGGTTTTCCAGCGAGCTGCGGGCCGCGTTGACCTGGGGCAGCATCTGCAGCCGGACGATATCGAACCAGCGCATACCGCTCTCACCGGCGAATTCCCAGGCGCGTTCCTGCACGATGGAGTCGCGGAAGGCGGTCTGCGAAAGGCCTGGCGTCAGGTTAGGCAGGCCGGCGCGGGCCCGGACGAGATTCACCTGAGCGTAGGCGTTAGCGGAAGGACCGCTGCCGGCCATATCGGAAGCCTCTGCGTAATCCAGCAATACCATGGGATAGCGGATGAAGTCCATCGCCTTGTTGGTGCTGGGGTTGATGGAGAGGATCTGCGTAGCGTTCTCGTTCACGCCGTCGCCGACTCCACCCGTGACCAGTCCATGCCGGAACTTCTTGAAGTAGGGATGGCCGGCGTGTGTGAGCGGTGAATTCCAGGGAACGAGGTTGAAGACCTTGGTCGTCGTATTGAGCAGCTTGATGGTATCGTAATAGGTGCAGTACGACCGGTAGCATTTGGGGGTATTGAGATAGAAGTTTATCTCGGGATAATAGTCGTCCCAGCCGCCGGAGCCGTCGAGACCCGACTCGTCCAGCGGTACGGAAGAGGACCCATAGCTACGTTCGGGAACGCCGGCCGTTACGTTGAACTGCAGGGCGAAGATCGACTCGGGGCCGTTATTGGTGGTAAACACCGTATTGAAATCGGGTTCCAGGGAATAGGTTCCAGAAGTGATCACGCTATCCGCTTCGGCGGCGGCCTGAGCATAGTACG
>JAMFRX010000569.1 GCA_026224995.1 Puia dinghuensis | reverse complement strand
GGATGATTGTTTGACGCCGGGCTTTACTAAGATGTAGCTATGGATTCCATTGGTCGCCCAATCATTTTCCTGGCCCTGCCAGGCTTCATGAAACGGTCGGATGAAACTGAAATGAAAATGAGATTGCCTGGGAAAATCTTTTATCACGCCGGTTATTTTGCAATTTTCAGTGTTATCTATGTACAATGTCTTTCCAATCACGTCGGTGCTGTTGAAATATCTTCGGGCAGTTGTTTCATTGATCACCAGGGAATTTGGCCCATCTAAAGCCGTCGAAGGATCGCCAGCGATCATCGGAGCGGTAAAGACCTTAAAAAAGGTGGAGTCGGCCAGTACGGAATGATGTTCCTCGATATTTTGATTGCCCTTTTTGACTAATATATCATTCTCGAAACTTAGCCGCACGAATTGTTCTATCTGCGGATAGTCCTTTATAAGTGTCGTCGCCAAGGGGTTAGGCGATGTTGCCGAATTAAAAAGCGTACCGTTGAAAAAGAGATCGGCGTCCAGGCGGTAAATGCGGTCTGCGTGTTTATTGTACCTATCGTAACTCCATTCGTCAGCCACATATAATGTGATCAACAGGCAAACGGCAAGACCCGCCGCAAGCCCAATGATATTGATTGCGGAAAAGGATTTGTTCCTCCAGAGGTTGCGCAACGCGACTTTCCAATAGTTTTTATACATATGAATAGGGCAATAGCCAATACGCCATCCAACGATATGCCTTTTTTGTAAAAAATTGGTAGTCTTATTGTTGCGTTTGAAACAGGCATTGGGGGTGTGCGTTTTTGATACAGGAAGCGATCATTTTTGTGTCAATGCAGCGAGGGAGGACTGGACAGCATGCGGGCAGTTCCGGCATAAAAAAACCAACCGCATTCGCGGTTGGTTCATCTGCTTGCTGCAGGCTTCTGGTCGGGACGACAAGATTCGAACTTGCGACCCCTTGCACCCCATGCAAGTGCGCTACCGGGCTGCGCTACGTCCCGAAACAAACGTTTCGTGGGGTGCAAAGGTAAGGGAAAACCTGCTAATCTGATTTATAACCCTTTAACTTTTTTTTGGCTAATCCCCGGCCAATAATTGGCTTAATACTTGCGTTAGACTTGCAATCCTCAAATCTCTCCTATAGTAAGAATTCTAGTCAGGAATAACCTCCCCCAATCGTAGCAGCCAATCCACATTCCCTGCGTTAAACCAACGTAATCACTCTATTGCCAACACAATTCTAAACTAGAATGAAGAAAATCCTTTTCGTAGGGATGCTGTTCCCCCTATTCGCCAATGCCCAGTGGAATGTAAACTTGTACGGTGGTTTTTCCAACTATATCGGAGACCTGCAGTCCAGCGGGTATACGACCTCACAGTCGAATGGCTCCTTTGGAGCCGGGCTGCAATATGATCTCAGCGGCCATTTTTCTTTGCTTTCCAATCTCACCTATGGGCGGATCTCGGCGGCGGACGGGTATAGCAATAAGGCGGACCTACGGGCCCGCAACCTGAATTTCGAGTCGGTTATCGGGGAATGGAATCTCCTGGCCGAATACAACATCTTAGACCTGCAGACGCATCGGGTGACGCCCTATGTGTTTGGCGGGGTGGCGGTCTTCCATTTCAATCCATATGCCTATGATCCGAACACGGGTAAGAAAGTCTACCTGCGGCCCCTGAGCACCGAAGGGGAGGGGTTGCCGCAATATCCCGGCAGGAAGGAATATGCTTTGAACCAGCTGTCGCTTCCCTTTGGCGGCGGTATCAAATTCCGGATATCGGACCGGATGGTGCTGGCTTATGAGATAGGCATGCGCAAGACGTTCACCGACTACCTGGACGATGTCAGCAAGACTTATGTCAGCCAGACCGCCCTGCTGGCGGCCAGGGGGCCTGAAGCCGTAGAAATGGCGTACCGCGGCAATGAACTCAAGGATGGGGCGCCATATCCCGGTGACGGATCGATCCGGGGCAATTCCAAGCATAAGGACTGGTATTATACGTCGGGGCTCCGGCTGACCATCGCGCTGAACGATGGAACGCAGCGGCACCATCGTTACAATGGTGTGATCGACTGCCCGAAAAAAGTTTATTAGACAGGAGGAGCCCCGCACCTGTTTGTGGGTTATTTTTGCTCCATGGCGTATAAGAACCAGCAGGAGTTTATCCAGGCCCTGGAGAAAGCAGGAGAATTGGTGCGCATCAGCACCTTCGTCGACCCAAAGCTGGAGATCGCCGAGATCACAGACAGGATAAGTAAGAGCGGCAACGGCGGAAAAGCATTGCTGTTCGAGAATACCGGTACGGACTTCCCGGTGCTGATGAATGCCTATGGAAGCGAAAAAAGGATGTGCATGGCCCTTGGGGTGAGCCATCTGGATGACGTGACCAGTGAGATCGAATCGCTTTTCAAGCTCCTCAGCGCTCCCAAAGAGGGCTTGCTCGATAAATTGCGACTGCTTCCCAAGCTAGGGCAGTTCGCCAGCTGGATGCCCGTCGTCAGGAGCGGCCGCGGCGAATGCCAGGAGGTCGTGCTGACGGAGCCGGATATCACGAAGCTGCCGGTGATCACCTGCTGGCCCAAGGACGGCGGCCCGTTTGTCACCTTACCCATCATACATACGAAGGACCCTAATACGGGATCGCGCAATGTGGGCATGTATCGCATGCAGATCTTCGGGCCTGCCCTGACAGGCATGCACTGGCATAAGCACAAGGTCAGCGCCCGCCATTTCGCCGAATATAAAAAGACGGGCCGCAGGATGCCGGTGGCCGTGGCCCTTGGCGGCGACCCTGCCTATGCCTATAGCGCTACCGCGCCGCTGCCTGAAAACGTAGACGAGTATATGCTGGCCGGCTTCCTTCGCAAGAAAAAGGTAGAGCTCGTGAAATGCCTCACCCAGCCTGATATAGAAGTGCCTGCCGATGCGGATTTTATCATCGAAGGCTATGTCGATCCCACGGAGGAGCTCATCTGGGAAGGACCTTTCGGCGACCATACTGGCTATTACTCGCTTCCCGACTGGTATCCGCGCTTTCATATTACCGCCATCACCCACAGAAAGAATGCCGTCTATCCTGCGACCATCGTAGGCATCCCGCCACAGGAGGACGCCTGGCTGGGAAAGGCGACGGAACGCATCTTCCTGGCCCCGATAAAGATGACGCTGGTGCCGGAGATCGTGGATATGGACATGCCAGTGGAAGGCGTCTTCCATAACCTGGTGATCACCCAGATAAAGAAAGAATATGCCGGGCAGGGACAAAAGGTGATGAATGCCATGTGGGGCGCGGGACAGATGATGTTCAACAAGATCCTGGTGATCGCCGACGAGCTCACGTCCATCCGCGACTACCGCCGGCTGGCGCAGGACGTGTTCCGCAATCTCAATCCCGCTACGGATGTCAGCTTCTCCCAGGGCCCCATGGACGTGCTTGACCATAGCTGCAGCAAGCTGGGCTTCGGCGGAAAGATGTGTATCGACGGTACGACCAAGGCGGAGGAGGAGACGGATGCCGAACGATACTTGCTAAGCGCGATAGCCTATGAGAATTTGACGCAGGAAGCGCTTCAAAGCCGGTGGCCGGAGATCACAGGCGTCAATACGGACCTGCTGCGTCAGCAGATCCCCTGCCTCTTACTGGCAGTACGGAAAGACCACCCGGGACATATAAAGGAGCTGCATGAAGCGCTGTGCCGGCTGGAGCTTGTAGAGGGCATCAAGATGATCCTCTATGTGGAGCATACCGTGGAGGCGACCGATCTGCCGATTGCCTTGTGGCGGTTCTGCAACAACCTGGACCCCCGTCGCGACCACATCCTTAGCGAGCGGGCGTCAGGTATCGATCCCCGTAAGGTCTTCGCCTGTCTTGGACTGGACGGCACCAGGAAGACGCGGGAGCTGGACAATTTCCAGCGTGACTGGCCCAATATCATCGTGGCCGACGAGGCGACCATCGAGGCTGTCGACCGGAAATGGGCGACGCTGGGCCTCGGGGCCTTCCTTCCATCGCCGTCCCTGAAGTTCAGGGATCAGCTGTATGGCGAGGAAGCCGTGGTGTCCTGAGAAGAGGGCAGTAGCCGGGGCCACGCAGGAGACAATGATGTCCTGGGTCAGGCAGGGGGCGATGGTGTCCTGACCGGCGACTGACACGTAGAGAACCTAAATAGTAGATCAACCATACGGCGAGGAGGCCGTAGCAT
>JAMFRX010000066.1 GCA_026224995.1 Puia dinghuensis | reverse complement strand
CTGAAGGAGTGGCTGGTGCGGCCTTTCCGGATTCTTCATCACCTGGCGGCGGTGCGGCCGGCGACTCTGGAACGGCGGCCATTTGTAGGGTTTCATCCACTGCATCCGGCGGTAGGTATCCTGAATGGGATGGGGACGAAGGGGTGTTCGCTGGCGCCGTATTTTGCCCGGCAATTGGTAAGCAATATACTTACGAATGAGCCGATACCGGCGGAGGCGGATGTCAGGCGGTTTAGTAAGGTTCTCTCGCGGTAATATTGAGGATGTATTAATTTTACCGTCTAAAACCGAATACTAGACGAAAAGGGTCAAGTTGCTGGCAATCAGCAGGATGGGATGTCATCACAAATTGTGATGACATCCCAAAAGAAACGCGGCAAGGCCAATCTACCCTATGCCTTTACGGAACACGGGGTAACGATGCTGGCCAGCGTACTGAAAAGCGAGAAAGCTGTCAAAATGAGCATTGCCCTGGTACGAGCTTTTATTGCCTTGAAGCAATTAGCCGTAAAACAAAATGGGATTACCGCGCAGCTGCAGGAGATCAGGGACAGACTGGGGGAACACGATGTTCAGCTCAACAGTATCTACGACGCGATTGAGAACCTGCTGGATGAAAAGGTGAAACAGCAGGAGTGGGAGGAAAGGCCGTTGATAGGATTCAAACGATGAGGGAGGTTCTTTCAAAGGTATTGGCTGGATGGCCGGAAAGGATCAGATCGCGGCAGGAGCATGCGCTTCGGTGACGGCCTTGGGGGCAAGGGTCTCGGGACGCAGGATAATGACGGTATTGCCGGTGAGGCAGCTCAGCGGGTCCTGGTTGAGGACGCAGGACATGGCCTCGTAGAGCTCGGGCAGCTCATGGCGGAAATGGACGGAGCTTTCGAAGAAGACCTCAACGGCCACGGCCCAGAATTCGTGATAGTTGGTGGCGGCATAGTCTCCCAGGAGGTTTTTGGCGCCGGCCTGCTGCATAGACGTGAAAATGGGACGGGCTACCTTGGAGAAGTTGGGGAACTCCTTCTTAAAGTGCTTGTCTTCTTCCGTTTGGGTGACGAAATTCACATAGGCCAGGGCGTGGGCCATCTCGTGAAGGCCTACGTTGCAGTTGGCCGTCTCGCCGGAGATGCCACGGATGAAGTTATCCCAGGACAGATAGATACCTGTTTGGTCTACATGGCCCATAAAAGGGCGGGAGTAGAATCCATAATGATAGTCATCCCGGAGGATGAAGATATCATCGAAGTAGTTTAGCTTGAACTTTTCCAGTCCGAAGGTGAGCTGGACGGCCGCGGCGCTCACCAAAATGGGCATTTCGGCTGTCTGCTCCACCTCTATATAGTGGAAGTTCTTGGAATGCTGGAAGAGAAAGGTGCGGAAGAGGAACTTACGCTGGTCTTGGAGTCCAAGCCGGTTGTAGTAACGGAAATGCCGCGAAACAACAGAGTGGTAGAACGTCTCGCTGGAGACAAAACGTTTGAACTGATGCTTTGTGTAAAGGCGTTGAAAAAGCAACGTAACCGGGCGATTGATCAGTAGTATGCCCAGCACCAATGAAAAGATAACAAGAATTTCCATAAGGTCAATCCTTTTGGGTTCAGAAATAATTGCAACATCAAGGTCTTACATTGGCTTTGGATACGGAGCTATGGTCTTCAGGTTAGAGTGGAAAACCTATAGGTGGGTTTAATCAAGAGGAATGAATAGTACGGATGGGAAACAAAATAGAAAGAATTCCTGAAAAAGAAAAGCGTTGTGCAAAGCTTTTATTATTTTTTGATAACCAATTGATTATCAAATCGAAGCTTTGGCGGCTGGGGGCTGAGGGAAGTTCCAGGGGGCCTGCAATATTTTGTCCGGGGTAAGAGGATCCTGGTTTAGAAGGGTGCAAAGGGAGAAGTAGAGCTCGGGAAGCTGCCGTCGGAAAGTGCTGGAACGTTCGAAGAAAGTTTCGACGCAGACGGCCCAGAACTCCTGGTAGTTGGTGGCGGCATAGGCGTCGAGGAGGGTGATCTCGCCGCCCTGCATCCTTTCAAAGATAGGCCGGGCTACGGTGGAGAATTCGTGAAAATAGTCGTGGAAGACCTTATCGCGGCCTTCCTGGACCGTAAAATTGACGTAAGTGAGCGCATGTGCCATTTCGTGCAGACCCACGTTCTGGCCGTCTGAATAATCGGTAAACTCTTTTACAAAGTGGCTCCAGGAGAGGTAGATGCCTTCATCGCTCACGTGTCCTTCGAAGGGGGTGCTATAAAGTCCGTAGCGGTATTTATCCTTGAGGATATGGATGGTTCCTAAGTGGTCCAGCAGGTAATTTTCCAGGCCGAAGGTGAGCTGGATGGCCGTGGCGCTTATGAGGAGGGGCATGCTTTCGTCCGGACTGATATCGATATAATCGAACTTCTTGACCTCTATGAAATGCAGCAAACGGGCGAGAAAGCGGTCTTTTCCGCCTTTGCTCAGGCTTTTGTAGTAGGGGTTATAGCGCCCCAGGAGGGCATCATAGTCATCGCTTTTGGATAGGAATACCCGGCGCAGCTTTTGTTTCCTGGACCAGTCCTGGATGAGCATAGCCAATCGGACGGCCATGACGGCTGTAGCGAGGAGGAGGAGCAATCGTGGACCATTGGGGGTCATGGCCTCAAAATACAGGTTTTTCCCGCATTGACAAGGGTGTTTTGCGTCGGCGGCGTGGGCAAAAATACGCCCCTCCGCAAAACGGCTAATGATTGGCCTTCGGCCCGGCTGACCCGTGGTCAGCCAAAGGCAGTAGCCATTCCTTTGTTACCTGCTTGGTTTTAAATAACTTTGCACCTCTAATTAACGATCGCCTTCACCTTGGGGGAACAACAGCCCGGGGAGCGCGTGATAAAAGAAAAGCCAGGAATGTATCGCACTCACACATGCGGGGAATTAAGAAGCGCCCAGGCCGGTTTAACCGTTACCCTGGCAGGCTGGGTCCAGACAGTACGTAAATTAAGCAAGAGCATTACGTTTATCGACTTGCGAGACCGGTATGGGATCACCCAATTGTTGTTTGGCGAAGAGCTGAGCCAGCAGCTGACAGAAAACCCGCTTGGCCGGGAGTTTGTCATTCAGGTCCAGGGCGAGGTAACGGAAAGGACGAGCAAGAACGCGCAGCTGCCTACGGGTGATATCGAGATCAAGGTTAGCTCCTATACGATCCTGAACAAGTCTATGACGCCTCCGTTCACCATTCAGGACGATACGGATGGCGGCGACGATCTGCGGATGAAGTACCGATACCTGGACCTTCGCCGTCAGACCGTCAAGAAGAACCTGGAGCTGCGCTATGCCGTTAACAGGGCGGCCAGGAACTACCTGCATGAGAACAGCTTTATGGACCTGGAAACGCCGTTCCTCATTAAAAGCACGCCGGAAGGCGCCAGGGACTTCGTCGTCCCCAGCCGGATGAACCCCGGGGAATTCTATGCGTTGCCACAGTCGCCGCAGACCTTTAAGCAGCTGCTGATGGTTAGCGGCTACGACCGGTATTACCAGATCGTAAAATGCTTTCGCGACGAGGACCTGCGTGCAGACCGGCAGCCTGAGTTCACACAGATCGACTGTGAGATGAGCTTTGTCGAGCAGGAGGATATCCTGTCCATGTTCGAGGGCCTGATAAAATATATTTTCAATACCGTCAAGGGTATCGACTATACGGACCATGTAGAGCGGATGACCTGGGAAGAGGTGATGTGGAACTATGGCAATGATAAGCCTGATATCCGGTTTGGCATGAAGCTGCTGAATCTGAAGTCCGCGTTTACGCTGGGTGGAAAGCTGACGGCCCATGGGGAATTGATCAAGGATGCCGGCTTCGGGGTGTTCGATAATGCGGAGACGGTGCTGGCCATCGCGGCGCCAGGCTGCAGCGAGTATACCCGGAAACAAACGGACGAGCTCACCGAATGGGTCAAGCGGCCGCAGATCGGGATGCAGGGGCTGGTATATATCAAGTGTAACGCAGATGGCAGCCTGAAGAGCAGTGTCGACAAGTTTTATTCCGAAGACAAGCTGAAGGCCATAGCCGAGGCCGTAGAAGCGAAAAAAGGGGATCTGATCCTGGTGTTAGCTGGCAGGGAGGAGCGGACGCGTAAGGCCATGAGCGAGCTGCGGCTGGAAATGGGCCGCCGGCTGGGCCTGCGAAAGGAGAACGAGTTCAAGCTGCTGTGGGTGCTGGATTTCCCGCTGTTCGAATATGCCGAAGAAGAGAACCGCTGGGTTGCCCGACACCATCCCTTTACATCACCAAAGCCTTCCGACATTGGGGTGATGATAGAAAACAGTCCCGTGATCGCCGAGGCAGAGAAATACCTGGAGCATCCATATAATCATATAAAGGCGAACGCCTACGACATGGTGCTGAACGGTAATGAGATAGGCGGCGGCTCCCTCCGCCTCTACCAGCGGGAGCTGCAGGAAAAGATGTTCGCCGCCCTGGGAATGACCCCGGAAGAGGCCCTGCATAAGTTCGGCTTCCTGCTGGGCGCCTTCGAATATGGCGCTCCGCCACATGGCGGCATCGCCTTTGGTTTCGACCGGTTGTGCTCCATCCTGGGCGGCAGCGAGAGCATCCGGGATTTCATAGCATTCCCCAAGAACAACAGCGGCCGGGATGTGATGCTGGATGCACCGAGCACCATCGACGACAAGCAGCTTTTGGAGCTGTCGATCCAATTAAATACCAGCGGGAGGGATAGTCTATGAAATCAACCCTAACGGCAGCCCGGGTGTTAACCTGGCTGAATATCATCGTCTGGAGCCTCTTCCTCGGCTTTATCCTGCTGGCGGCCCTTGCGATGCAGGCCTTACCGCTGCTGGTGATCGTGTTCTTATTCGGGGCGATCCCGCTACACAGCTTTGCCGCGCTGAAATTGCAAAAGAGCATCAAGTATTCCTCTGTCAAGCTGAGCAATCAGACCCCCGTAGGCATCCGCTTCGTTGGAATTATCGCCATGTTCTTTGGCATCATGATGCTCGCCAACAGCTATATTAGCATACAAAGTCCGGAAAAAGGCCTGGGCCTGATGAAGGATGGAATGGCCGATACCAAGGGGATGTCCGATGCCGTGCTGACCGGCTATATCCGTTTGGGGGGATGCATTGCGCTGGTGCTAGGTCTTGCCATCATCATAAATGTCATACTCAACCTGCGCCTGCTGCGCTGGTATTATTTGGTTAAGCAGAGCGACGTATCTTAACCCCGGCAAGGATGCCAAGGAGCAGGAGCAGCAAAGCTGAAATGATGACGATACTTTCTACCGGCCCGATAGCGCGCCCCTTCCCTGCTTTTATTTTTTCCTGACAATCGGCGATATAGGCATAGATGCCCGGATAATGCTTATTGAGTGCCCGCACGGCCAGGAATTCCTGCTGGGCGGCATGATAGCGGTGCTGTCCGTACATGTTGAGGGCATGGGCGAAGCGCAGGGAGGCGGGGCTGGATGCGGGGGTGATATCGACGCTGTCTATGAATTCGTTGAGGATGGCCACCGGTACTGCGAAGTTAAGGCCGGCTGCGAGGCCGCCGGTATTTTCCAGCGACCCGAAGGTGGTCAGCCCTACTACTTCCCCATCTTCGTTACAAACGGGTCCGCCGCTGCTGCCGTGGTTGATGTTGGCGTCCATTTGGATCACGGGCCAGCTGCCGACGGATTGCTTGATCGCGCTGACGATGCCGGTAGTGAGGGTAGGTTCGATAGCCGAGGCGGCGGACACGAAATCGTTATTGGTGACCGGGCCGGGGTAGCCGTAGACAAAGAGCTGTTCGCCGACCCGGGGCAGCTTGTCTGAAGCCAGCTTCAAAACTGGCAGCTCGTCGCCGTCGGAGATCTTGAGGATGGCGATATCCTTTCCTGGCATGGGCTGGCCTTTGATGACGATCGCGGCCAGCTTTTTGACGGTGTCTGCGGTACCGTCTGCCTGGTCGCTTTTATAGACCACATAGATGTCTTTCCTGAGGTCGTAGAGGATCATGGAGAACAGGCGGGAATATACGGAAGCGTAAGTATTGTAGAGCAGGCTGCGCTGCTGTTCCGTGAAGTGGGTAGCCCAGGAGGATTCCAGGGCGCCGATACTCGCCTCCGTGATCTGCCGGAAGGCGGAGAGGATGAACTGGCGGCGGATGAAGGCGTCTTCCCGATCGATGAGGTGGCAGTTGGTGGCCACGTAGCCGCTGCCGGTGATGAAGAAGCCGGTTCCGATGGAGGTGATCTGCTCCGGCTGCTTGATATAGTCGAAAGTGGTCTGGAAGAAGCGGGCCGGGCGGTTGTTCATCTCCCGGAGAACGATATCCAGCTTCTGTTCCGGGCTCACGCCGCCGCCGTGGTCCAGCTTTTGAATGGAATCCAGCAAGACATTGAAGGCGCGGTTATCCATCCGCATGCTATTGACATACACGTTAGCGGAGTACTCTGTCCTGATCATTACGACGCCCGGCCTGTTGAGGGCATAGTTCTCGATCCCCGAAAGCCTGGGATCCTTGCCGGTAGCGGCGCAGCGGGTGGCTACCAACAGCAGGCAAAGCCAAAAGGATGTTCGTATTTTCGGGCGCGCGCGTGTCATATTGATCCTATCCCTTTAAACAGGAAAAAGGATAAGTTGTTGTACTATTGTTGTTTAAAATTTATTATGGTAGCTCCACAGGTCCCCCTTGCAGAGCGGCTGCGGCCGCAAACGCTGGATCAGCTGGTTGGTCAGCAGCATCTGACCGGTAAGAAAAGTGTATTGCGGACAGCCATCGAGCATGGGAAACCGCCTTCTATGATCCTGTGGGGGCCTCCCGGCACGGGCAAGACCACCATTGCCGGGATCATCGCCAATACCTTACAAGTCCCTTTCTATACGTTAAGCGCCATCTCCTCCGGCGTCAAAGAGGTGCGGGAAGTGATCGCCGATGCCAGGGACAAGGCGCGGGCCATCCTGTTCATCGATGAGATCCACCGGTTCAACAAGGGTCAGCAGGATGCCTTGCTGGGGGCCGTAGAGAAAGGGATAGTGACGCTTATCGGGGCTACCACGGAGAACCCTTCCTTCGAGGTGAACAGCGCTTTGCTGAGCCGTTGCCAGGTATATGTGCTGAAACCGTTGAGCGAGGAGGACCTCGTGCAGGTCCTGCATAATGCCTTGCGGGACGATCAATGGTTGCGGGAGACGGGGATCGAGCTCAAAGAGACGGCGGCGCTGATCACTATCTCCGGAGGAGACGCCCGCAAGCTGCTGAACCTGCTGGAGGTAGTGGCCGATGCGGCCGTCAAAGGCGAAGGGATCACGGATGAGCGGGTCATGGAGATAGCACAGCAGCGGATAGCGCTGTACGATAAAAAGGGCGAGCAGCATTACGATATCATTTCGGCGTTCATCAAATCCATCCGGGGCAGCGATCCGAATGCGGCCGTCTACTGGCTGGCGCGGATGATAGAAGGAGGTGAGGACGTAAAGTTCATCGCCCGCAGGCTGCTGATCCTTGCAAGCGAAGATATCGGCAACGCGAACCCGAATGCCCTGTTGCTGGCCAATGCCTGTTTCGATGCGGTCAACAAGATCGGCTATCCGGAGTCGAACCTCATCCTTTCGCAATGCGCAACTTATCTGGCCTCTTCCCCGAAGAGCAATTCGGCCACCATCGCAATCGGCGCCGCACAGCAGGCCGTACGGGCAAATGGCGACCTGCCGGTTCCGCTTCATATCCGTAATGCACCAACGAAGCTGATGAAGAACCTGGATTACGGAAAGGGTTACGAGTATAGCCACAACTACGAGAAGAGCTTCTCGGCGCAGGAATATCTCCCGAAAGAGATCGAGGGCACGAAGTTCTATGAGCCTGGAAAGAATGTACGCGAAGAAGAATTGCGCAAATTCCTGCGCGGCCTATGGGGAGATAAATACAGCTACTGATATGACCAACTGGACCTGCAAGAAATTCACCGAGCTTACTACAGACGAGCTTTATGCGATCCTGCGCCTGCGGAGCGAGGTTTTCGTCGTGGAGCAGAATTGCGTTTTCCTGGATCAGGACAATAAAGACCAGCATTGCCATCACCTGACGGGCTGGCAGGATGACCAGCTATTAGGATATTCACGAATAGTGCCCGCGGGGATCTCCTATGTGGAATCTTCGATAGGCAGGATCGTAAGTTCACCAGCTGCCCGCGGAAAGGGGATAGGCCGCGAATTACTGACACAGAGCATACACACCTTATATATGCTATATGGCGAACGCGTCATCAGGATCGGCGCGCAATACTACCTTAAAAAATTCTATGAGTCTTTCGGTTTCGTCCAAAAAGGGGAAATCTATCTCGAAGATGGAATCGAGCACATAGAGATGTTACTGCGTACAACATAATAAGCGATTTTCCTTAAAAAATGCCCCCTGTGGATAAAATTGTTGTCCCCGTGTACACAATTTGAAGCCCTTTTTTCGTTTCTTACATGAAACCCTTTTTTCAATTTCGGTTGAAAAGTGGAATCCAAACCATCGGAAAACTAAATCTAATATCAATGAAACAGAGTGTACACTCCTCATCATGGAAGTGTTTGTTCGTGCTCGCCGTTACCTTATGCCTTGCTTCTTCGGTTTATTCACAGGAAGAAGAGAAAAACAACGCAGAGATAGGGTTAACAGTAGGGCCCATGGTGTTCTTAGGTGATCTTGGCGGTCACGCCGGCAAGGGAACCACCTTCATCAAGGACTATAACATGAACACTACCAAACTAGCGGTTGGCGCCTATGGCGCAGTTTATCCTACGCAATGGCTGGGATTCCGTTTTTCCTTAAATTATGGCAGCATAGAAGGCAGCGATGCCGATATCAAGCCCAAGGGTGGCGACGAAGTAACGCGTCTCGACCGTAACCTGGACTTTCGATCGAAGATCATAGAAGGCACGGTGATGGCCGAGTTCTATCCCACGGTCCTGCTGGAAGAAGATCCGGAGGACGTTACCGGCCGCCTGCGCCCTTATGGTGTGCTTGGTCTGGGCTTATTTCACTTTAATCCGCAGGGCTCTTATGTTGCTCCCAATGGCGATTACGAGTGGGTGGATCTGCAGCCGCTGCATACGGAAGGCGAAGGCTTTCCCGAATATCCCGACCGGAAGAATTATAGCCTCACGCAGCTGAACATCCCGATGGGAGTAGGTATCAAATATTTTCTTTCCGAGAACGTGAACCTGTCTTTCGAGATCATCCACCGTAAGACCTTCACCGATTATATCGATGACGTGAGCAAGAATTATGTCGACCCGAGCCTTTTCTATAAATACCTTTCCCCGACGCTGGCCCCTATCGCGGCGGCCATGGCGAACAAGAGCCCGCTGCAGAACGTGCCTCTTTCGGGCTACGGTGTCGGCGGCAAGCGCGGCGACCCTTCACAGAACGACGCGTATTTTACGGCGCAGTTCAAACTGGGCATCCGTCTGGGTGGAGGTACCGCACAGCGCTGGAGGAATTCCACGCACTGCCCGTTGCTTAGGTTCTAAGGCTATCAGTAAGACAAAGTTGTTGATCGTACCATTATAAATTTTGTTGACCGTTGTTTTTAGTTGTGATTTAATCCGTACCCTATTTTTTACCGATTGGAAAACTTATGACTAGACCTGTACCCTTAAAGAAAACTCTTCTCTCGCCGAACGCCTTTACCAGAGGGTTGACCCTCCTTGGTATAGTCCTAAGCGTTCAATGCACTACCTATGCGGCCGGCATAGACCCTTCCGGCAGGCATAATCCTTTTTCCCGTGCAGGTTCCGATACGATCCACAGTATCCAAGTCAGTAAAGCCCAAAGCAGCAAGAAGCACAAGATCAAGCTGTACCCCGACGCGAGGCAGCAAGTGCTGTTCTTTTCCGCCAATGGAGAAGACGGTAAGGTTTATCAGCTATTCCTTTTCGACATGGACGGAAGGCTGGTCAGCCAAACCCGTATCCGCAACCGTGAAACCACGGTGCTTACCAATATTAGCGAGGGCAATTTCCTGTTTGAAGTCTTCACCGACGACGAGCGGATAGAGAATGGCCAACTGACAGTGAGATAAGCGTCCTGGCGGGCATTTGCCGCCGGCGACTAAAAGATAGTAACGCACAACCGATAAGCAAGCAGGGAAATTGGTAAAATCCGAATATCCGAAGGTTTAGTAAAACCTGATCCGTTCCCTATTCTAGTACCCTTTATAAACAAGATTTTATTAATCACTCCCTGCTACCGCTTATTGGGATTGTGAAAAGAGATAAGAACCCCTGAACCCCTAGCCGGCGACCGATGGTCGCCGGTTCCTTTTTTTAAAGGAAGATCTCCGCGGCTTCCTTCCAGCTGTTGATGCGGTCGTATCCCGTGACGGTGAGGTTATGGGCGGCGGTGAACAGATAGGGTTTCCCTTTGAACCCCTGGAGATTTTTTACATGGTCGTCGATCATGAAGTCGCCGCAGATCAGGTCTTTACTACCGGTGAGGGCTATCTGCTTCCATGTGAAGAAGGGAAAGTGTTCCATCAGCCAATCGTACTTATCCTTCAGGGAGTTTGGGAATTCCATGGCGGCCGATACGATGAACACTTCATATTTTTCATTGAGCCGGCGCAAGGTGTCGACGCTGTCTTCTATCACTGTGAGGTGCCGGAAGAAGCCGGGGGACTGGAGTCGCTCCCAGATGATGGGCTGGTCTCCTTCGGGGAAGCCTTTGAGCCAGGAGCCAATCATTTTGTTCTTATCGACATCGCGGCCGTGTGTTTTCTTGTACCATTGGATCATATCGCCCATGGGATCGGCTATGACCTCGTCCATGTCTATGATAATGCGGGAGCTCATAGTTCTTCTTTTAAATACTTAGCCGTAAAGCTTTCTTTATTTTTTACCAGCTCTTCGGGGGTGCCTTCGAAGAGTATCCTGCCGCCGCCGTCGCCGCCTTCCGGGCCCAGGTCGATGATATGGTCGGCGACTTTGATGACATCCATATTGTGTTCGATGACTAAGACGGAATTGCCCCGGTCCACCAGCTTGTTGAGGACGTCCAGCAGGTGGCGGATGTCTTCGAAGTGCAGGCCGGTGGTCGGCTCGTCCAGGATATAGAAAGTCTTGCCCGTGTCTTTTTTACCCAGCTCCGTGCCCAGCTTGACGCGTTGCGCTTCGCCGCCGCTGAGGGTGACGGCGGACTGGCCAAGGGTGATATAGCCCAGGCCGACCTCCTGGAGGACTTTGATCTTGCGATAGATATAGGGAACATTCTGGAAGAAGGCCACGGCTTCTTCGACGGTCATGTCCAGGACGTCGCTAATAGATTTGCCTTTGTACCGGATCTCGAGCGTCTCGCGGTTATAGCGTTTGCCATTGCATTTTTCGCAATGGACGTAGACGTCGGGCAGGAAGTTCATCTCTATCACGCGCATGCCGCCGCCTTCGCAGACGTCGCAGCGGCCGCTTTTGACGTTAAAGGAGAACCGGCCTGCGTTGTAGCCCCGGATCTTCGCTTCCGGCACGGAGGCAAAGAGGGTGCGGATATCTGTGAAGAATCCGCAGTAGGTAGCGGGGTTGCTACGCGGGGTACGTCCGATGGGGGACTGATCTATCTCGATGACCTTGTCTATGTTCTCCAAGCCCTTGATGCTTTTATACTCCAGCGGCGTCACGCGCGAATTATAGGCATGTTTGCTAAGGAGGGGATAAAGTGTCTCGTTGATCAGGGTGGACTTGCCGCTGCCACTGACGCCGGTGACCACGATGAACCGGCCGAGGGGAAATTTGACGTCGACATTCTTCAGGTTGTTTCCCCTGGCCCCTTTGATCTCCAAAAACTTACCGTTACCCTTGCGCCTTTCCTGAGGCACGGCGATCTTGCGATGGCCGTTGAGATAGTCTGCCGTGAGGGTATTGAGCTTGAGGATGGATGGCGGGCGGCCCTGGGCTACGACGCGACCGCCGTGGAAGCCGGCCTGGGGGCCGATGTCGATAAGGTAGTCGGCTGCCAGCATGATATCCTTGTCGTGCTCTACTACGAGCACGCTGTTGCCGATGTCGCGCAGGTTCTTGAGGGCCTTTATGAGCCGTTGGTTATCGCGTTGGTGGAGGCCGATGCTCGGCTCGTCGAGGATATAGGTGATCCCCTGGAGCTGAGAGCCGATCTGCGTGGCGAGGCGGATACGCTGAGATTCGCCGCCGCTGAGGGTTCGGGAAGACCGGTCCAGGGTGAGGTAGGTGAGGCCGACGTCGAGGAGGAACTGCAGGCGTTCCCGGATCTCTTTGAGGATGTCCTTGGCGATGATCTTCTGTTTGGCGTTCAGCAGCTTGTCGACGCCGCCGAACCATTCCACGAGGCGGTTGAGGTTCATGGCGCTGAGCTCGGCGATGTTCTTCTCTCCTACCCTGAACCAGAGGCTTTCCTTGCGAAGGCGCGCTCCGCCGCAGGTCTCGCAGGTCTTGAGCTCCATGAACCCCTCGACCCATTCGCGCAGGGCGTCCGTGGTGCCGCCGGCGAACCAGCGTTTAAGGGCGTTGATCAACCCTTCATATTCTGCGGCATAGATCTGTCCGGGGGCGGCAGTATCGTCAAATTCCACGTCCAGGGACGTTTCGCCGGTATCGTTGCCATAGAGCACCAGGTTGAGCGCTTTTTTTGGCAGGTCTTGTATGGGGGTATCCAGGGAGAACTTATTCTTTTTGGCGATCTGCTGCACCTGGCGGAACATATAGGCCTCCCGTTCCTCGCCGAGGGGTGCGATGCCGCCCTCGTTGATGCTTTTGGTCCGGTCGGGCATGACGGCATCCATGCTGATCTGGTAGACGGCGCCCAAACCCTTACAGGTCGGGCAGGCCCCATAG
>JAMFRX010000568.1 GCA_026224995.1 Puia dinghuensis | reverse complement strand
TCTCCAATTCCAGGGTGAAATAGAAGGTGCTGCCCTTCCCCTCTTCGCTTTGGAGCTGAAGCTCGCCGGAGAAGAGGCTTACCAGCTTCTTGCTGATGGCCAGGCCAAGGCCGGTGCCGCCATATTTTCGGGTCGTATCGGTATCCGCCTGGGTAAAGCTGTCGAAGACCTCCTGCTGCTTATGTGCCGGGATGCCGATGCCGGTGTCCTGCACCATAAACTGGACCACCGACTTCTTGCTGGTGGAAGAGATCTTCCGCGCGCCAAGGGTAATGCCGCCGGTGTGTGTGAATTTGATGGCATTCGAAAGCAGGTTGCTGAGGATCTGGTTGAGCCGGGTCTCGTCGGTGAGGAACTCCGATTCCAGGTTCTCGTCGATATCCACCAGGAAGAGCAGCCCCTTGGAGTGGGCCTGGACGGAGAACTGCGTCTCTAGCTTCCGGAGGAAGGCCCGCATATTGACGGGTACGTTCTCGAGCTCAAACCGGCCCGATTCTATTTTGTTGAAGTCCAGGATCTCGTTGATCAGGACCATCATATGTTCCGAAGAGAATTTCAGTATCTCGAGGTGGGACAGCTGTTCAGGGAGGTATTGCTCCTGCATCAGCAGATTGGAGGCGCCGATGATGCCATTCAGGGGCGTACGCAGCTCGTGGCTCATATTGGACAGGAACCTACTCTTGGCCTTGGAAGCCGTCTCGGCCTTTTGCTTGGCCTTCATAAGCTCAAACTGCGTCATCTTTATCTCGGAGATATCCAGGATGCTGATCTTCCAGAAATGCCGGGCATTGTCATAGAATGAGACCACGTTGACGAATGCAAATACCGTATTATCCTTTTTGCTGGTCAGGGCCAGCTCGCCCTGCCAGCTGTTGGCATGCTCTTCGGGGGATTTCATCTCTACGGCCCGGAACAGCTGGATATGCTCCTTTGTAAAGAGGCTGTCCATGGGAGCGCCGACTATCTGTTTTTTATCTTCGATCTCCAGCAGCTCTATTGCGCGGTTATTACAATCGGTGATCACCAGCGCTTCTGCATCCAGGATGAATACGCCGTCCAGTGAAGTGTTATAGATCGTATCGACGAATTGCTTTTCCTTCATGATGGCTTCTTCGTTGTTTCGGTTGATCCGGACGATGGCGAAGGAGAAGAAGGTGGTGAGCAGCAGGGAAAGCACCAGGTTGCTATCATACAGCCTGCCAAACATATGCGCTATGTGGACCTGGTAATGGTTCTCCTGCGGACAAAGGTAAAAACAGAACAAAATGCAGGCTATCGTCATAAGATAAGCGAAGACCAGCTCTCTCAGGTTCCTGGTGAAGCTGATGATGAAGGTCATGATCAGGAAGTAGGGGAAGAAGAACAGGTATTCTCCCGCCTTCAGCCCTTCCATATAGTTCATGATAGCCAGGTAGAAATTCAGGTTCAGCACGGATACCACCCTGGCCAGCAAATATTGCTTTCGCAGGTTGAGGTGATAGGCCATGATGAAAATATAGGCGGCGCTCAGGTTGATGAGCGCGCTGATATAGAGGCCGAAATAGAAATAGCTGATGACGCAGACAAAGTGGGCAACCAGGATCAGCAGGATGAACTGGTTGAAACGGATCGTCTTCTTCTTCTTGGCAGGGGTATATTCATCCCTTAGTCCGGAATAGACTATATCTTCGTAGAAAGAGGTAAGAATGGATACCACAGGGTTGCTCAAAGGATGCCGAATAAATAAGGGTTAAACTTTAATACCAGGTGTGAACGTCGGAAAACAATATTTTAGTATACCCCCCGTTATTTATCGGACCCTTTCTATGTAGATGCCTGTATCTGACAAAATATTCATATTTAGCGATGCCATTAACAGTCAATATATAATCGACTTGTACGCAGGTGATTATATTATGATCGAAGAGACATTTGCCGATGTTCTCCATGAATATGACGCATTCGTCCAAATAATAATCACCAGTTACCATGAGAAGGATAGAACGGCCCTCAAAAGTGCCATTCATAAGATAAAACCCTTATTCGGTTTCGTTGGATTGACAACCATCCAGTCCAGCTGTCTTCAGTTTGAGAATTCCTGCCTCGAAGCTTCCGAGGCGCAATTGGCCCAGTCGTTCTCCCCGCTGCAGGAAGATCTGCTCAACGCCAGGGCCATCATCCAGAAGGAGAAGGTGAGGCTCACTGAATTCAACCAGCAATAACCGCCTCCCGAACGCTCTTCACCAAAGCCGACAGCCCTTCCTGAAGCGCGGAAGCCGTTGGCCAGCCAAAGCCCAGCCGCACATAATGCCGTGGCATTTCGAACCAATGGCCCGGGCCTACATACGTTCCATATTTCTCCAGCAGGATTTTATAAAACCGGTCCAGATCGATCCCCCCGGGATCCTTCATCCGGGGAAAGCAGACGCAGCCGCCGCGTGGCTCCACCCACTCCCATAATTCCGCCGCCTCATTC
This sequence comes from Puia dinghuensis, assembly GCA_026224995.1. Taxonomy (GTDB): domain Bacteria; phylum Bacteroidota; class Bacteroidia; order Chitinophagales; family Chitinophagaceae; genus Puia; species Puia dinghuensis_A. The sequence continues at coordinate 3,790 of JAMFRX010000568.1, read as the reverse complement.
TCCATCCAGGCCTTTACGATGTTGAATTTTTCCTGGATATCCGCTTTTATGCGGTTGAAATGCGCATCCCGATGCAGCATATAGCGATAAGCCAGCTCTTCGTCCAGCACGGGCCCGCAGATGTGCATCTGTTCCTTAGCGGCTAAAAGAATCTCCATGAGCTGCTGGTCGCGGCAGACGATCCAGCCGGTGCGTAATCCGGGGAGCCCATAGGTCTTCGAGAGGGAGGAGATGCTGATCAGGCGCGGGGAGTATTCCGCAGCGAGCGGAAGCTGCGGGCCGAAGACCATGTCCCGGTAAGTCTCGTCGACGAGTACGTAGATGCCTTTTTCTTCGGCTATGCGGGCCAGCTCTTTGAGCTGGGCGTCGTCGAGGCAGGCGCCGGTGGGGTTATGCGGATGGGTGACCGAAATATATTTCGTATTCGGTGTTACCGTCGACCTTACCTTGTCCAGGTCGAGGGCAAAGCCTTCTTCAAACCGGAGCCCGATCGTGCGGATGGTCGCGCCGATAGCCCTGGGTGTCTCGATATTGGTGGCGTAGTTGGGATGGACGACCACCATCTCTTCCCCTTTCTCCAGTAGGGATGTGGCGATCATGAACAGCGCGGCGGCGGCGCCGATGGTCAGCAGCACGTCACCTGAGGTCAGCGGTTTGCCTTTTACGATCAGCTCGCGCAGTCCTTCGTGGCCCTGGTGAGAGCCGTAGCAGAGCACCAGTTCCCGCAGGTCGACCCCGGGATCCAGCTCGCGGAAAAGGGCGTCAGTATAAGAGCTCTCTGCCAGGTTATTTCGGATGCTATCGTATCCCAGCTGCTCCGGGGATTCGACCTCTATGGACATTCGTCGGAATTTCATTTGTCGGCTTTTATCCAAGTTACTGGTTCGTACCCTATTATTCTATATTTTTATAGCCAAGATTTCAGTAACCAATATCTATCGCAAGATGTTATTTAATTCCGTCGATTTCGGAGTGTTCCTGGCCGTGGTCTTTCTTTTGTACTGGTTCGTAGCGAACAAGAGCCTGAAAGTTCAAAATCTGCTCCTGCTGGCTGCAAGCTATTTCTTCTATGCCTGCTGGGACTGGCGGTTTCTGTTCCTTTTGCTTTTCTCGACCCTGTTGGATTATTTCACAGGGCTAAAGATGTCGGCCACCCCTGGAAAAAAGGGTAAAAAGTTCTGGCTGCTGCTTAGCATAGGCATCAACCTGGGGTTCCTGGGGGTATTCAAATATTTCAATTTCTTCGTACAGTCCTTTGCGGAAGCCATCGGGCAATTTGGCCTGCATGTCAATACCTGGTCTTTACAGGTGATCCTGCCGGTAGGCATCTCTTTTTATACCTTTCATGGCCTGTCATATGTGATCGATATCTATTACGAGAGGATCAAGCCGGAAAGGAATTTCGTCGATTACGGCGTCTTCGTCAGCTTTTTTCCATTGCTGGTGGCGGGACCTATTGAACGGGCTACCCATCTCCTGCCACAGGTAAAACAAAAGCGGGTCTTCGACTATGTCCAGGCTACGGATGGCCTGCGTCAGATGCTCTGGGGGCTATTCAAGAAAATTGCGATAGCCGATCCCTGCGCGGAGATCGTCAATATGGTATTCAATCATCACCTGGGGAACTCGGGAAGCAACTATGCGGTGGGCGCCTTGTTTTTTTCCATTCAGATCTATTGCGATTTCTCCGGCTATTCCGACATCGCCCTGGGGGTTGCAAAGCTCTTCGGGATCGACCTGCTCAGGAATTTCTCCTACCCTTACTTTTCAAGGGATATTGCCGAGTTCTGGCGACGCTGGCACATTTCGCTCTCGTCGTGGTTCAGGGACTATCTTTATATTCCCTTGGGCGGTAGCAGGGTGGGGACGGTCAAAAAGATTCGGAATGTGCTGCTGATCTTTTTGATCAGCGGTTTCTGGCACGGTGCCAACTGGACTTTTTTAGTCTGGGGCTTCCTGAATGCCTTATATATCCTGCCTTCTGTCTTCCTGGCCACCAACCGCAAAAACCTGGAGATCGTTGCCAAGGGTCGGTACTTTCCCTCTTTTCGGGAGCTCGTGTCCATTGGGGGCACCTTCAGCCTTACCGTCTTTGCGTGGATCTTCTTCAGGGCCGAATCCGTGCACGATGCCTTTGGCTATATTTCGAGGATCTTCTCTCGCAGCCTGTTTACCATGCCCCTCCCAAATCAAAAGCCCAAGGGGCTTGTCGCTCTGATCTTGCTTTTATTTTTGTTCGAATGGATCGCCAGAGAGGACAAGCATGCCTTAAGCAGGCTCCCGGCCAGATGGCCGACCGCGATCCGTTGGCTGGCCTATTTTGCGCTTGTCTTCGCCATCTGTTCGGCGGCAGGGGCCAAACAACAATTCATCTACTTTCAATTTTAGCCCCTATGAAGAAATTTCTGTTGAAGCTGCTTATCTTCTCTTTCGTTATTGCGATAGGCGCCATCCTCATCAACGCCCCATTCAAAAAAGGGCCGCATACCGTATCCACCTTCATGGGCGCAATGGCGGACAAACACAAACGGCTGGATAGCCTGAAGGACCGAAGGATACTATTGGTCGGCGGCTCCAATCTCGCCTTCGGGTTCGACAGCCAGGCGCTGCAGGATAGTTTTTCCCTGCCTGTGGTCAATCTGGGTCTGCATGCGGGCCTGGGCCTCTCATTCATTCTGGAAGAGGCTAAACGCTCCATACGCAGCGGGGATGTCGTCCTCCTTTCCATAGAGTACGGCATGGCGGAAAAAGGCGACCTCAGGCTTGAAAAGACGGCAAGCTATTTTTATACTCCGGCGGAGGGCTACTACACACACAATGGCTACGACGACCTTAAGCTCTATCTCGATTATACGCATGCTCATCTGGACGATCTGCTAGCAGGGCAATATTCCGACCAGCCGCAAAAGGATGACACGATAAACGTCTATTCCCGGGAAGCCTTCAATGCCTATGGAGATGTAGTGGCCCACCTGGACAAGGGACCGGCGCCCGAACTCAAGGACCGCGGTGATTTCAATGCAAATTATCGCGAGGTGGTCAGGGACCTGCAACGCTTTTCCGACTATGCCCAGTCCAGGAACGTTAGAGTATTCTATTTTTTCCCGCCTTATGCGGCCTCCGAATACAAGCTGTTTCAGGAAAAGATAGCCGGGCTGTCGGCTGACATCAGGAAGTCGCCGTCCATGAAGGTGCCCGATGAGCCGGGTGATTTCATCTATTCCGACAGCCTCTTCTACGATACCGTCAACCACCTGAACGGTAAAGGGCGGGCGAGGCGCACCGCCCGGGTCATCGAATGCCTAAAACAATTTCATCTGCCCGCCCGGTCTTCTGAACTGTGAGCAGTCCAGTTCCCACCTCTCGGCGTTGAGCCCATATTTCTTCGTATAGTGCGCATATTGCTGCGCCACCAATTCGGCGATATTCCCCTCGCCGCGCATCCTCACGCCCCATCGGCTGTCGTTGACCTTGCCATTGTGGCTGGCCTCTATCAAATGCCAGACCTTGTCGGCCCTGTCGGGAAAGGTCTTATACAGCCAGTCGTGAAAGATCAGCTTTATCGCGCCATTGAGCCGGATAAAGGTATAGGCGGAGAAGGTTGCCCCGTTCTCGGCAGCGGCTTTCATGATCCGTTGCATCTCGTGCTCGTTGAGGCCGGGGCCCCGGCCGGACGAACCCGGCGCCGATGAGGCGCGCGACCCCCGTCGCGGACACGATGATTTCGGCCTCGTGGGAGATCGTCACCAGATCCTTGGTGTGGGATTGGCTTACGGTGACGGTCGCGTTC
>JAMFRX010000567.1 GCA_026224995.1 Puia dinghuensis | reverse complement strand
ATCGTCAAGGCCGCCGAATCCTATATCGGCAAAACCACCGACGAACTGAATATTCCCAGGAATACAGAACAGCAAGTTGTCGACTTTATAGGCTCCGACTGCGATTCCGCCATGGCGCTGATGGGACCGGTTGAATTGGAGTCGGGACGTGCCAATAGATATATCGCCGCTAATCTTAAGGCCCGGGTCATGCTGTTTGCCGCATGTGAAGCAAAAAACGGACAGGTTCAATTAAATGGACTTGTCGGCATACCCGCCGCCTCCTCCAAGGGTTACTATGAGCAGGCGTATGCCGCCGCCCAGTTCGTGGTTGACGGAGGGAGATACAAGTTGTACAGTCAATATAACGACGGCACGTATATGGGTAAAGTTTTAAACTACCAGCAGCTTTTTTTAGACGAGAGCGCCAACAATACTGAAAGCATGTTTGTGCTGCGTTTCGATCCTTCTGTGGGTAATGCACATTGCTGGGACGAGAACCAGCGCCCCAAAGGATATACGGTGTCAAATGACGCCTCCGGAGAGCTTTCCGCCACGATGGAAGAGGTGCAACTCTTCGACGATGTCAATGGCAATCCGGGCACGTTGAACATCGGGGACCCCTCCGCCCCGGTCCGCTATACAAACCCCGTTGACCTCTTTGCGAATGCCCAGCCCCGCCTCCGTGCGTCTGTCCTGCTTCCCGGCGTCCAGTTCCCTGGCAGTTCCAATCCCGCAGATCTTTACGAGATCAGGGCGGGTATCTATGAATCCTATCCCAACGGAGTACTACATACTTCCACCAATAATACCGACACCTGGAATGGAATGACCATTGCAGGAAAGTGCGGAATAGGCAGCCCGCTGACGACCGATAATGGTTTTATCGTATGGAAATATCAGAATCCCAGCGCCACGGGCGCTTACTGGAGCAGCTACCAGGACTGGCTGATCATGCGCTATGCTGAAGTATTGCTGAATAAAGCCGAGGCTGCCGTGAACCTTATCGGCGAAACCGTAAACGGACACACCATTACCATCAACGATGCGATGGAACCTATCAACGAAATAAGAGCCAGGGCAGGTACGACAGCGCTGACCACCATCAACGAGGCAAAGGTAATTCAGGAGACCCGCTGTGAGCTCGCCTTTGAAAACCTGGTCATGTGGGATATGAAGCGGTGGCGGATGATGGAGTCGGTCGTTCAGAATCAGACTTTTAGCTCTCTTTATCCCTATTACGTTGCTGATGAAGGGAAATACATTTTTATCAAGCACCCCAGGTCGGCGCAGGTCTACCGTTGGAGCGCTATGAGTTATTATGCGCCCCTGCCGACGTCGGCCATCGCCGAAAATCCAAACCTTTTGCCCAATAACCCAGGCTATTAATCAAAAATTTATTACAATGAGACTAATAATTTGTTCCATTTCCCTGGTTGCCATATTTTCTACTGCCTCCTGCCTCAAAATAGATACATACACCGCACCGGCGGAAACGCTCAACGGTATGCTGACGGATACGGCTGGCAATCCATACTTGTCCGAGGAACCCAATGGTTTCCAAATACTACTCCTCCAACAGGGATATGTCGTGCCGGAGGAGTTTTCGGGAATGGCCGATGGCCATTTTAACGATACAAAAATTTTTAAGGCGGTTTACAAAATTGTTCCTTATGGCGGGGCCTTTTTTCCGGTAGATACCGTGACGCATGAGATCAGCGGCATAACCTTCCTTAATTTCCTGGTCACTCCCTTCCTGACAATAACCGCTTCCATTGTGCAGGACGGCGCTAACCTGAAAGCCACTTACCGGATCACCCAAGCCCCCGGCGCGGGCAAGATCCAAAATGCCAGGCTACTGGTTAACAAATGGAACCCAAATGTAGGCATGAACTACAGCGACACGAGCATTGTGCGGGATTTGTCCGCTGTGCCGGATGCTGCGATCGTTCAAACTGAATACACGGACACGCTGACTGTTCAAAGCGGGGT
>JAMFRX010000566.1 GCA_026224995.1 Puia dinghuensis | reverse complement strand
AGCCTACGGCCAGCGCCTCACCATCATCGGCATCGTCCGCGATATGGTCGTCGCCTCCCCCTTCCAGCACGTACAGCCCGGCGTCTTCCTGCTGGCGCCCGACCCCAGCAGCGAGCTCAACGATATCATCCTCCGTGTACAGCCCGGCAAGCCCATGCGCCAGGCCCTGGCCGCCATAGAGCAGGTGTTTCGCAAATACAACCCCGGCAGCCCCTTCGACTACCACTTCGTCGACACCGACTATGCTCAAAAATTTGCCGACGAAGAGCGCATCGACGGCCTCACCCGCGCCTTCACCGCCCTGGCTATCCTCATCTCCTGCCTCGGCCTCTTCGGCCTCGCCGCCTATACCGCCGAACAGCGTACCCGCGAGATCGGCATCCGCAAGGTCCTGGGCTCCTCCGTCTTCAACAGCTGGCAGCTCCTCACCGGCGAGACAATCCGCCTGGTCCTCCTCGCCTGCGCTCTCGCCCTGCCCCTCGCCGGCCTCTTCATGCACAAATGGCTGCTGCAGTATAGCTACCGTACCCCGCTCTCCTGGTGGGTCTTCACCGCCGCTGCCGGCGGCGCCCTCGGCATCGCCCTGCTCACCGTCAGCTTCCACGCCCTGAAAGCCGCCCACCAATCCCCCATCAAAACCCTGAGGGATCAATAGTCGTACAATACCTGTATCATCCCCGAACACCCCGCGCCCGCCGCCGAAACCAAAAAATTGTTTTTCAACAGGTTAGAATCTGGCATCTAATTCGCGGCAGTAGAGCCATGCTGAAGAATTATTTCAAGATCGCCGTCCGCAATCTACTACGCAACAAAGGCTTCTCCGCCATCAACATCTCCGGCCTCGCCATCGGCATGGCCAGCGCCCTCCTGATCCTCTTGTGGATCCAGAACCAGTTGACCTATGACCGCTGGTATCCCAAGACCGACAGGCTCTATAAGCTCTATAACCGTGATATGTTCCAGGGCAACATCTGGGCTTGGCCCAACACCCCCAAACCCATGGGCACCGCCGTTAAGAGAGACTATGCCGCCGTCGAAGACGTCGCCCGTTACAATAACGTCACCTTCCTCGTCACCGTCGACAACACCCACCTCAATTCCCGCGGGGCCTTCGCCGATAGCAGCCTGGTCCACATGTTCGACTTTCCGCTGGTGAGCGGAGATCCCGTCCACGCGCTCAACGGACCAAAAGACATCGTCCTCACCCAGCACCTGGCTCGCGCTCTCTTCGGCAACCAGGACCCCATGGGCAAGACCGTCCGCATCGATAGCAGCGCTACATTCACCGTCACCGCCGTGCTGAAAGATCTGCCCGCCAACACCTCCTTCGACTTCGATTACCTGCTGCCCTGGTCCTTTATGACCCATCTGGGCTGGGACGACCAGGAATGGGGCAACAACTCCGTCTATACCTTCGTCCTGCTGAAACCCGGCGCCTCCCAGGCGGGCTTCGATAACCAGATACAAAATATCACCATAGACCACTCCGGTCACAAGGAAACCACCCGCGTCTTCACCCAGCCCATGAGTCGGAACTACCTCTATTCCAAATCGGAGAACGGTCAGCTTGTAGGGGACAGGATCAGGATCGTCCAGCTCTTCATCCTCATCGCCGGCTTCATCCTGCTCATCGCCTGCATCAATTTTATGAACCTCAGCACCGCCCGTAGCGAAAAGCGTGCGCGGGAAGTAGGCATCCGCAAGGTCGTCGGCGCAGTAAAAGGCTATCTCATCGCCCAGTTCATCGGCGAGAGCATCTTCATCGTCGCCCTTTCTTTCGGCCTCGCGCTGCTCCTCACGAGCCTCAGCCTCGACGCCTTCAACCAGCTCGTCGGCAAGCAGCTGGCCATCAACTACGGCAGCCCCAGCCTCTGGCTCTTTTCCCTCGGCTTTATCTTATTCACCGGCCTGCTGGCAGGCAGCTATCCGGCCTTCTATCTTTCCTCCTTCCAGCCTGTACAAGTGCTCAAGGGCACTTTCAAAAAAGCCAATGCCCTCGTGTCCACCCGCAAGGCGCTCGTCATCCTGCAGTTTAGCTTCGCCATCATCCTCATCATCTGCACGCTGATCGTCCGCAAACAGATCCAGTATGCCCAGGATAGAGATTCTGGCTACGACCGGCACAACCTCGTCTATACCTTTTTCCAGGGCGATCTTCCCAAATACTATAAGGCTGTCAAACAGGAGCTGCTGAGCAGCGGCGCCGCCGTCTCCATCTCCAGGTCCAAGAGCCCTATCACCGAGCATTGGAGCGACGGCTGGGGCTATACCTGGCCAGGCAGCTCGCCCGCCGATAAGCGCCTCGACTTCATCCACCTGGGCAGCGATGCGGACTTCGTCAAGACCATGGGCGCCAGCCTCGCCGCCGGCCGCGATATCGACGTTTATCAATATCCCACGGATTCCACCGCCATCATGCTCAACGAAACCGCCGTGAAAGCCATGGGCGTCAAAGACCCCATCGGCATGACGATCCGGAACGAAGAAGATAAAAAGACCTTGCATGTCGTCGGCGTGATAAAGGATTTTATTCTCGAATCGCCGTTTACGAAGATCGTCCCCATGATGATCGAAGGGCCTAACGACTTCTTCTACGTCTTGCACGTCAAGCTCAACCCCGCCCGGCCGGTAACGGCCGACATCGCCAAAGCCCAGCAGATCTTGCGGAAATACAATCCCCAATACCCGGCCGATCTTATTTTCGCCGATGCCATCTATGCCCAAAAATTCCAGGAAGAACAACAGATAGGTAAGCTGGCCGCCCTCTTCGCCGGGCTCACCATTTTTATTTCCTGCCTGGGCCTATTCGCCCTGGCTACCTATATGGCCGAGAACCGTATCCGGGAGATCGGTATTCGTAAGGTCCTCGGCGCCAGCGTCACAGGCCTTACGGCCATGCTGGCAAAAGACTTTGTCTGGTTGGTATTGATATCCTTCGTTATTGCGTCCCCTATCTCCTGGTACGCCATGAGCCGGTGGCTGGGGAACTATGATTACCGGGCGCCCATAGGCCTGGGCGTATTCGCCTTGTCCGGTTCGCTGGCCCTGCTTATCGCCGTCGCCACAGTGAGCTACCAGTCGATCCGCGCCGCCATCATGAACCCTGTAAAAAGCCTGCGGGCGCAATGACCGTTAACCCATCCACGGGATGCCCTCGTGGCGCCATCATTTTTTAATGATCTCTTCTACCTGCTCCCGGTAGCTCCTGCCCAATGGTAACGCGACGTCGCCGACGAGGACTTCCTGCGCATTGATCTTGCCGATCGCATGCTTCTGCACCGCATAGCTCCGGTGTACCCGCACGAACGACTGGAATCCGTTTTCTTTCAGGAGATTCCCTATCGTCGCCAGGACGCAGTACTTTCTGTCCGTGGTAATAATGCTCGTATAATCTTTGAGGGCTTCCAGGTAGAGCACCTCATGTAGCTTGATCTTCACCTGCTGATGCCCGTCCTTGATGTAGAGCACATCTCCGCCAAGGCTATATTCGAACAGCTCCGCCTTGCGGCGGATATCCAGGTATTCTTCCAGCCGTTTCATAGCCCGGCCAAAACGCTTTCCATCCACCGGCTTTATCAGGAAATCCAATGCCGCCAGCTCAAACCCCTCCACCGCATACTCCGCATGCGCCGTGATGAAGATGCAGGCCGGGACATTCCCTATTCTGCGACGGAATTCAAGCCCGTTGATGCCTGGCATGTCGATGTCCAGCAGCATGACCGCTATTTCTTCCTCGGTCCGGTCCATAGCCGCCTCCGCGGACGCATATACGCCAGTAATATTCAAAAAGGGATACTGTCGCGCAAATGATAAAGCCGTCAGCCGGTCTATCTCGTCGTCATCGACTATGATGCAGTTGTACTTCACTAGTCCAAATATACGCCAAAAACCGCGCCCGATATCCCAGGCCTCAATCGACGAACCCGGCCTCGATTGTTGAATCCCCTGCCTAGATCATCGAATCCCCGGCCTCGATCGTCGTACCCCCCGCCCTGGCACAACATTTATGGCGCTGTCACTATGCAATACCACTCAATCGAACCGAATATCCTGTATTTCGGCACGCCAGTAGCGCTTATCACCACCCTCGACGCCGCCGGCAATGCCAACATCGGGCCCATGTCGTCTGTCTGGGGCCTTGGCTGGACCCTCCTGCTCGGCCTCGAATGCGCCTCCAAGACCTATAGCAACCTTATGGCAAACAAGGAATGTGTCGTCAACCTGGCCGATCATACGCTCGCCGCCAAGGTGGAAAGCATCGCCACCCTCACAGGAGCCAATCCAGTGCCCGAATACAAAAAGGGAAGATATACGCACGAACCGGACAAGTTTCGGGCCGGCGGCTTTACCCGGATGCCGGCCGAGATCGTAAAGCCGCCTCGCATCGGCGAATGCCTGCTGCAGCTGGAGGCGGTGCTCAAAAATGTGATTATTATTTCCGATGACCCCAAAGAGGCTTCCGATACCGCAGCCGTCGAGGTCAGAGTCGTTAAGGTGCATGCCGCCGAAAGCATTATCGCCGCCTCCGATCATATCGATCCGGCCAAATGGAGTCCCCTTATCTATAATTTCCGGCATTACCGGCAGCTGGGCAATGAGCTGGGAAAAACCTTCAAGGCGGAGATCTAAGCCCCCGCCCCCGCCCGCGTCTTCGTGGCCTCCCAGCCGATCATCGCCTGCTT
>JAMFRX010000565.1 GCA_026224995.1 Puia dinghuensis | reverse complement strand
AGGTCGCCGGGGCGCTGTTCGGCATCGTCATCGTGATCATCATGAACCGCACCAACCGGAAGAATTTTTACTAAACAGTTTCCTGTCTTAAACGTTAGAAGCTAGGGTTGACGGCCGGCGTTTTGTAACTTCATAAATAACTGTATGCGTGTAATGGAAGACAACTCTCGCAAAAAGATGACCCTGGGACAGGATGGGAATGCGCTTGTTCAGCTGGTGATCATCAACGCCGTGTTGTTTGTCATCCTCAAGTTCATCTATGTCATCTATACCCTGAACTCCCTTAATCCCACAGCCTACGAGAACAACGTCCTTTCCTGGATGTTCCTGCCCGCCAACCTGGACAAGCTGTCCAGCCGCCCCTGGACCGTGCTGACCTATATGTTCTCTGACCAGCACGTCTTTCGTTTCATCGGCAATATGTTCTGGCTCTGGGGATTTGGCTATGTCCTGCAGGACCTTACCGGCAACAGGAAGCTCATCCCCATCTATCTCTACGGCGGGATAGCAGGCGCCGCCTTCTTCCTGCTCTGCTATGGCGTATTTCCAAAGCTCCAGCTGCAGGCATCCATAGCCCAGCTGGCCGGCGCCAACGCCTCGGTCATCGCCATCGCGATCGCCGTTACGACCGTCGCGCCCGACTACCGCATCTTCCCCATGATCAATGGTGGCATCCCGCTATGGATACTCACCGTACTATACCTGCTTATCAACTTTTCCAGTATCGCCTATGGCGACTCAGGCGCCTACATCGCCAACCTGGCGGGCGCCGGCGCCGGCTTCTTCTTCATCTACCGCTTGCGCCGGGGACAGGACGGCAGCATCTGGATCAACCAGTTTTTCGACTGGTGCAATGACCTCTTTAATCCCGACCGGAAGAAAAGGGGCCGCTCGCCCAAAGACGAGTTCTACTACAAGGTTTCCGGCACCCAGCCGTTCAAAAAAATTCCCAACGTCACGCAGCAGCGGATCGACGAGATCCTGGATAAGATCAACCAGCAGGGCTATCGCTTCCTCACAGACGAGGAAAAAGAGATCCTCAAAAGGGCCGCGGACGAAGAAGATTTGTAACTTAGGACCTCATGGCGATCTTGCGAATTCTCACCCGCCGGGTGTTCATCATACTAAATATTGTCACGGTCATCCTCTTCCTGCTGGCCTGTGCCAATTCCTTTCTTGCCCCCGGCAAACTATGGCTCATCGCCCTCCTCGGATTATTCTTCCCCCTGCTGCTGCTCCTCCTGGTCTGCTTTTTCGTCGTCGGTATCTTCCTGCCAGGCTGGCGCCGCTGGTCACTGCTCTCCCTGGTCGCGCTGATCATCGGCTGGTCGAATATCCATAGCTTCCTGGCACTGCATCCCGGCCGGGAGTTCACCGCACAGAAGACGCCGGGCTCCCTTCGTATCATGACCTGGAATATCCGGAGCTTCGATGAATTCACCACGAGGAAGCGGGGGGCTTCGGGCAACCGCGAAAAAATGTTGACGTTCATCGCAAGCCAGCATGCCGACGTGCTCTGCTTGCAGGAATTCTTTAATTCCCATTTCCCCGCCGACAGCTGCGGCATCCCCTATATCCAGGAGCGCCTGCATTTCCCCTATTATTTCTTTTCCCGGGATTATGTTTACGGCGGCGGCAAATACGAGGCCGGCGTGCTCATCTTCTCCCGGTACCCGATCGTCGATACCATGGTCATGGCCTACACACGGCCAGGCGGCTTCCACTCCACGGAAAGCCTGATCGCTGCGAATATCCATGCCGGAAAGGATACCATTCGCGTCTATACCACCCACCTGCAGTCCGTCCTCTTCCAGCAAAAGGACTTTCACGACCTGGAGATCATCAAGAACGTGGACGACAGTATCCTGACGGCTTCCCGGGCCATCGCCAAAAAGTTGGGGTATGCCTTCCGCCACCGGGGCGAACAGGCCAGCGAGGTCCGCGCCCAGCTGGATAAAAGCCCTTATCCGGGCATCATATGCGGAGACTTTAACGACGTCCCCAACTCCTATACCTACTATACCATCCGCAAAGACTGGCAGGACGCCTTCCTGCAAAAAGGGTTCGGTATCGGCAGGACCTACAAATTTATTTCTCCCACACTGCGGATCGACTACATTCTGGCCAGCCGCGCCTTTTCCGTTCTCCAATGCCGGAAGTTTTCCCTGCCCTGGTCGGACCATAACCCCGTGATCGCAGACCTTCAGTTGAGCCAATAGACCGCAAAAATTGTATCTTCGGGACTTATGAGTCAGCTGAAAGTTCATAATTCTTATACCAGACAAAAAGAGATCTTTACCCCTCTGACACCCGGCCATGTGGGCATGTACGTCTGCGGTCCTACCGTCAGCGGCGAAAGCCACCTGGGCCATGCACGCCCCTTCATCACCTTTGACTTCATCTACCGTTACCTGCTCCATCTTGGCTATAAGGTGAGGTATGTACGCAATATCACAGACGCCGGCCACTTCGAAGAAGAAGGCCGCGAAGCGGAAGACAAGATCGCCAAAAAAGCCGCAATCGAAAAGCTGGAGCCTATGGAGCTGGTACAGAAATATACCAATCTCTTTCATTGGGCCATGCACCGTTTCAATAACCTCGAGCCGAGCATCGAGCCTACCGCTACCGGCCATATCGTCGAGCAGATCGGCATGATCGAAACGATCATCCGCGAAGGCTATGCTTACGAGATCAACGGGTCGGTATATTTCGACGTTAAAAAATATGCCGCCCACTATCCCTACGGTAAGCTTAGCGGCCGGGTGCTGGACGACCTGCTCGAGACAACCCGCGACCTCGACGGACAGGAAGAGAAGCACAACCGCCAGGATTTCGCCCTGTGGAAAGCGGCCCCGCCGGAGCACATCATGCGCTGGCAAAGCCCCTGGGGCCAGGGCTTCCCGGGCTGGCATATCGAATGCTCGGCTATGAGCACCAAATACCTTGGCGAACAATTCGATATCCATGGCGGCGGAATGGACCTTCAGTTCCCGCATCACGAGAGCGAGATCGCCCAGAGCACCATCTGTAACAAGCACATCCCGGCGCGCTACTGGCTCCACAACAACATGATCACCCTCAACGGGAGGAAGATGGGCAAGAGCTATGGCAACCAGATCCGGCTAACGGAGATGTTCAGCGGCACCCACCCCCTGCTGACGCAGGCCTACTCGCCCATGACTATCCGCTTCTTCATCCTGCAGACCCACTACCGCAGCACCCTCGACTTCAGCAACGAAGCGTTGCAGGCAGCGGAAAAAGGACTCAAGCGGCTTTGGGAAGCCTATGACCTGCTTAAAAAGCTCGTGGCAGATGAAGCTGCCCTCCAGGCCGCAGGCGCGGCGACCGGCGAAACCCCCGGCAACGGCAGCCCCGCTACCGCAGCAGACCCTGTCCTCGACGACAGCATCCGCAAGCTGCTCCTCGAGCTGGATGAGTTCATGAATGACGACTTCAACACCGCCAAGGTGCTGGCCAATATTTTCGAGCTCGTGCCCGTAGTCAACTCCCTCAAAGGCGGTCAGATCCGCCGGGAGGCGCTCAGCCCCGACACCCTCCAGCTGATGAAACGCTATTTTGACGACTACCTGGAGAAAATACTCGGACTAAAAGGCGAGTCCATGGGCGACGACCATAAGCTCACCGGCGTCATGGATCTCCTGATCGACATCCGCAAGGATGCCCGCTCCCGGAAGGATTATGCCACCAGCGACAAGATCCGCAACCAGCTCCTTGGGCTCGGCATCGTCCTGAAGGATGAAAAAGATGGGGGAGTGAGCTTTACGTTTGCTTAAAATAGTATCTTTATATTAACCGGTAAAATCACCGGATTCGCCGATTTGCCCTAGACCCTCTTCACCGGGAATGCGTATTGACAAACAGGAATTCTTTCGTTAACCTTAAAATTAAAGATGTGAGAAAATTGAAATTCATTCTGCCGGCAATTGCCTTCATTGGTATGCTGTCTGTCGTTAGCTGTAAAAAAACGACTACAAACACTACGGTGGTCAAGGATAGTATCTATTATTCTTCCTGGACTCCTTTTAGCATGCAGTTCGACGCTACAGATTCCATCTATTATGAGGATTTTAACAATAACGCCATTACCGCTGACATCGTGTCGCATGGTGCCGTGTTGTGCTATTATGGATACCCTAATAGCGCCGGTGATACTGTCGTCCTGGATGCTTCGGCCTTTGCGGCATTCCTCTACGTGCAGCAGAGTGTTACGGTGGGCCAACTTGAGATAGACGCTCCTTATCCCAACGATCTTACCTATTCAGCTAGTGCGGGATACCTTTTCCGGTACGTGATCATTCCGGGGAATGTCCTCTCCAACACTTCGCTTGGAAATTTCAGCCAGCAACAGTTAAGCCGTATGTCATTCACGGATGTGAATAAGGCCTTGAACGTATCCATTCAAGGCACTACCTCCGGTAACCAGCTAAGGCCACAATAACTAATGTAAAAGCCGGGATCGAGAGCCCGGCTTTTACATTGTTTTAACCGCATCCTAACGGAGTTTCTCGTACGTGCAAAAGTCGACAAATACTACGGAGCAGACTTCAGGAAACACTTTCAATCATAGAACGCAATGATATTAAAAAAGCGGCCGACTGAATTCAGTCGGCCGCTTCGTTTTTTGGATAGGGCGCTATTGCACTGTGATGGACCCGCTACCCAATTGAACAGACAACACTCCGGGGGCCGTATCTTCCTGAGTATAATAGTCGTAGGTTCCGGCCTGCGGCAACGTTATAAAGAATTCGCTTAGATTGTCGCCGGCTTGGGAAAAGGACTGCCAGATTCCGGAGCCTTCCAGACTATAGTAGAAGGTCACGGTCGGCGGGAATCCGAGCGCGCTTACATGGCAGGCGGTGCCACAAGCAAGTACGCCCGGGGTCACGTCGAGTTGATATGTTCCATTTCCATTGGAAGAAAAGCCACCTACAACATCTGAATAGGTCTGATATACGCTAGGGTCGGCACTTTCCGAATTGCTCGATCCTGCGCTGTAGGTTACAGGCGGCAGACCCAATCTACCTGGTACGGTGTATGTAAAGGAGATCATTTCCTGCAGGACCGTACTACTGCAATAATTAGCATCATTTGGAACGGTTACGGTATACTGTATATAATATTTCGTTCCTCTGGGATCCCCGGCCCCAGTGCCGACTATCTGAAAGGGGGCACTGGTGGAGTAGGTGCCAACTGTCAGTTCGCCGCTTCCCGAAGGAGTCGATACAATGCCCAGGGTGATGCTCCACTTGTACACATAGGTCCAATTGTTGCTGCTGCAGTCATATGTCTTTGTATACCCTTCGTAAATGCTTCCCAAATAGTCTGGACTGGGAGTGAGAGGACCGGTCGTTTCGACCGTCGGCGACGGGGCTTGTAGCAGCGCCGCCAGGCTTTTAAAGCTAGTGATAAGGGTATCTGAGGTCACAGTTTTTGTCGCGACATTTTCAGGTGAATAAATGGTCACCGTGTTTACCTTGTTGTTCACGGTGGGTGATGTGTGACTGGCTGGATTATCGGCTTTCTGGCAGCCGTAATAGAGGAAGGCAAAAACTAATACCGGAAGGAAAGATTTAATTAATCTCATAGTTGTAAAGGTTTACGTGAATAAAAAAAGCTCTTAAAAATAGATTTTTTTAAGAGCTCAATTGCGGCCGTGTAAACCTTTTTCTTTCCCCGCAGTGTATGCGCAGTTTCAACTACTTTACCTCCGTAACCCGAACGTCCTCGACAAGGCGCTCGTTCGCATCCACCTGGAAACGCTGTACGCTGTTGTCCCCATAGTTGCGGATGACGAAGGTCAGCTTGCTGGCACTTTCAGGATCGGCTAACTTGAATTTCTTGTTGAATTTCTTGTCGGAAAAAAAGCCCTGGTAAAGCTGGTTGCCGAACTCATCCAGCACGGCGACGCTAAAGCGGCTCCCGGAGTTATTGTTATAGACTACATTGAATAGTCCATCCCCGTCCTTACTGGCGATATATTTTACCTCCGCGGCATTTGCACTGCGGTCGGCGGGCTCATGCCCGTTGGCGAAACTTGCCAGGCTAACGCCGGCTAAGAAAATAGTCAGGAAGATCGATTTCATAAAATGATTTTTTTAGTGTGGTTAAAGAAATAAGTAATTAGGCTAGTCCATCTTCTTGATGGCTACTTCCCTTACGAACCGGCTGTTCACGTTGACCTCGAACGCCTTGACGACATCCGCATCGTGACCATTGTGAAAAATGAAGATCACCCGGTCTCTCTCCGCCTTGGGAAGCATAAACTGTTTGTAAAAGGATTTGTCGCTGAAAGTGCTCTGATAGAGCTGTGCCCCGTCCTGATCTTTCACGGTGAGCAGGAATTTGCTCCCTTCAGGATTGGAATACGATACGTTGAAAACGATCATATCCTCTTGGGTGCCAAGGTATTTTACCGTGGCATTCTCGCTTTGACCGTCCCCGGAGGCGACCGATTGGGCATTTGCTGTCGCAAGTGCCATTACAAAGGTGGTTCCAAGGACAAATTTGCCGAAGATAGCATTGAATAGCAATTTCATATAAATGGGTTTTAGTGACTGGTTAGGATATGGCAAACCCGTTTACGGCAAATCAACCGATGGAAGCAATGCGCTGGAAGCAAAAATCTGTGGGAAGACAAAAGTTAAAGGTCGTGTGTAGGAAACAATCGCCGGCTGCAATCAGCATGGCAGGCTGTAGAGGGAGAGATAAATTAGTAATGCAAATATATGACCAAAATTCATTTATTGCAATGTTTCAATATGAATTTAATGTTAAGAAGTAAATATATTATTAAATTTAATTTATAACTTGTTCATTTAAATTCTTCCAAAGCAAATCCTTCAATTCCGTGAGCCCCTGCTGCGTCATCGATGAGAGAAAAATATGCGGAATATTCGGCGGCAGCTCTTGTGCGATGGCCTCTTTTAGCTCATCATCCAGCATATCGCTCTTGCTGATGGCAATGATAAACCGCTTGTGTAACAGCTCAGGATTGTACTTTTCCAGCTCATTTACGAGAATGCGAAATTCTTCGGCATGGTTGGGGCTGTCCGCCGGGATCAGGAATAGCAGTACCGGGTTCCGTTCTATATGCCGGAGAAAGCGATGTCCAAGGCCCTTGCCTTCGGCGGCGCCCTCTATTATACCCGGCAGGTCGGCGATGCAGAATGACCGCCCATCGCGGTATTCCACCATGCCCAGCTGGGGGGTAAGAGTTGTAAAAGCGTAGTCAGCGATCTTGGGTCTGGCCGAAGTAATGACCGACAGCAGGGTGGACTTGCCGGCATTGGGAAAGCCTACCAGGCCCACGTCGGCTAAAACCTTCAGTTCGAGCACCTTCCATCCTTCCACACCAGGCAGGCCTGGTTGCGCATGTTCCGGCGCCTGATTGGTCGGCGTAGCAAATGCCGCATTGCCCAAGCCCCCCTTGCCGCCCTTCAGCCAGATGATCTCCTGCCCGTCTTCCAGGATCTCCGCCTCTACCTTGCCCGTTTCCTCATCCCTGGCAATCGTGCCCAGGGGAACTTCGATGAAGATATCCTTGCCGAAACGACCGGTGCAGTGACTACCGCTGCCGTTCTCGCCATTCTCAGCCAGCACATTCTTATAATAGCGCAGGTGCAGCAGAGTCCACACGTGCTTGCTGCCCCGCAGGATGATATGCCCGCCGCGCCCCCCGTTGCCGCCATCCGGCCCTGCCATGGCATTGAACTTGGTCTGCATAAAATGCTTGCTTCCAGCCCCGCCGTGCCCGGTCCGGCAAAAGATCCTGATCTGATCGACAAAATTTGACTTCTCCATTTGGACGGCAAAGATACTTCTTAATGCGGCAGCTTGGAAAACTGAGTCCTCCTGTATATTTCTTCGAGGGTAAGCGGGCTGCCGGTCGTTTCAACCACAAACTCATCGCTTAGCTGGTCATATTTCCGGAGACTCCAATTCCCTTTTTCATCTTTGACGAACTGCTCCACCAACACGGACCGCGAGTCGAAAACCAGGTATTCCGTCAGGGAAGGCAGACCCTTGTAGAGCTTGAACTTTTCTCCCCGGTCATAATTTTTAGTAGATGGGGAAAGAACCTCTATAATAACCGCCGGGTTCAGCAGATTGAACTCATCGTTCTTATAGAAATCCGGTTCGCCGCATACGATAGAAAGATCCGGGTAAGTAAACAAGGTATTCGCTTTTACATGAACCCTTTGTTCACTAATGAACACTTCGCAGGGGCTGCCTTTCAGCTTTGTCCCCAGGGCCATCGTCAGATTAACTACAATCCTGTTGTGATCCACCTTCGTACGCGACATTGCGAAGATCTCCCCCTGATAATATTCATGCTTCTGCGTGGAGCTGGCTTCCATCTCAAGATATTCTTCAATGGTAAACTCCCGTCTGCCGTATTCAAGAGCTGGTTCATTAACTTCATTGGGATTGGCCTCTTCCTTTGCCTCCGTCCACGGCCGGTATTCAAGCCCATTCCCTACCTTTCTGGGCTGCTTCTCCCGGTCCTCAGCCTCCCTTTCCTGCTCCTCTCCCGGCAGCAGCGGCTCGCACGCCTTCCAGCTTTCCTGCATGTCCCGGGGCAGCGCCTGGTAAATGGCCGTTCCCTCCGTTTTCCATTGCAGCATCTCCGGGCTCACCTGCTTCACGATCTTCCCGGGATTGCCGACTACCACGCTTCGCGCCGGGATCTCCTCGCCTGCCTTTACGAAAGTCAATGCTCCCACGATGCATTCCTCGCCGAGCACCACATTATCCATGATTACGCTATTCATGCCTATCAGACAGTTGCGCCCGATAGTAGCCCCATGCACGATGGCCCCGTGCCCGATATGCGCGCCTTCCTGGAGCCGCACCGTCGCGCCGGGAAACAGATGAATGGTACAGTTCTCCTGCACATTGCAGCCATCTTCTATGATGATCTGCCCCCAATCCCCGCGAATAGCGGCTCCGGGCCCTATATAAACCCGCTTTCCGATGATCACATTGCCTGTGACTGCCGCTTGCGGGTGAACAAAAGAAGAAGCGTCGACCACCGGCCGATACCCTTTAAATTCGTATAACATAAGTTACTGAGTTGTTTTAAGGGACTCATTCCCCCTTATACAGCGGAGCTCTTTTTTCCAGAAAGGCCTTCACCCCTTCCGCGTGATCCTTGGTAAGCGCAGCCTTTTGCTGCAGATCATCCTCCAGGATCAGCTGTTCTTCCAGGCTATTGCCAGCCGAATAGTTGAACGCATGCTTGGTAAACGCCAGTGCGCGGGTAGGCATCTGTGCCAGCACAGCAGCCAAGGCCCTCGAAGCGCCAGCGAACTCTTCATCTTCATATACTTTATAGATCATGCCCATCTTTTCCGCTTCCGTGGCGCTCACCTTGTCACCCAACATCGCGATCCCGGCGGCCTTCTGCCAGCCTACAAGCCGTGGCAGGAACCAGGTACCGCCACTGTCGGGGATTAGCCCGATCTTGGAAAATGCCTGGATGAACGACGCCGACTTGCTTGCCAGAACGATATCACAGCAGAGGGCGATATTAGCTCCGGCCCCCGCCGCAACTCCCCCCACCGCGGCAACCACAGGCTTGGGAAGATTGCGGATGCGGGTGACTATCGGATTGTAATATTCGATCAGTACCTTCTCCATCCCAGGCCCCTCCGGGTCGACGATCTCCGAAAGGTCCTGCCCCGCCGAAAAAGCCCTGCCGGCCCCCGTGAGATAGACCGCCCTTACCTCATGCAGGCTGGCGCATTCATCCAGCCTGTTTTGCAGCAGCAACGCCATCTCCCGGTTGAAGCTGTTCAGCTTCTCCGGCCTGTTCAAAGTTACGAATCCAATATGATCCCTGATCTCTAAAGTTACAGTTGACATATGCTAATGACATTTGAAGTAGTCAAAGGGCTCCCTGCAATCCTCACAGCGGTACAGCGCCTTGCATGCCGTGCTCCCGAACTCGCTGAGCATCGTAGTATGGTAAGAATGACATTGCGGACAGGCGATCGCCTCTTCCCGGTGGAACAGGGCCGGCCGGCACACCTGCTGCAAAGGCAGCGGCGGCGCGATGCCATAGGCCCTAAGCTTTTCTTTCCCGGCTTCGCTCATCCAGTCGGTAGTCCAGGCCGGCGAAAGCACGGTCTCGATACGCACCGCCTCAAAACCGTGCTCCAGCAATACCATCCGGATAGTCGTCCTGATCACGTCCATGGCCGGACAACCACTATACGTCGGCGTTATGATCACCTCCGGCCTCTCATCCACCACACGAACCTCCCGGATGATCCCAAGGTCTACAACGGAGAGGACCGGTATCTCCGGGTCATTCACTTCCGCCAATGCGGACCATATCTTTCGGATCAGT
>JAMFRX010000564.1 GCA_026224995.1 Puia dinghuensis | reverse complement strand
GGGCGCAAACGTGAAGGCAGCCGACGGCTTGTTCTGCACATTGATGGTAAAGCTGGTAGTATCCGAGATATTACAGGTGGTCGAATCGACCGCAATCAGCGTTATCGTATAGGTGCCCACATTAGTATACAGGTGTGTAGGCGAGACATCTATGCTGTCTATCGGACTGCCATCCCCGAAATTCCAGTAAAATGTCTGCCCGGCGATCGAGGTATTGGAAAAAACAGCTGAATAAGGCGCGCAGCCCAACGGCGGGGTTGTAAAGGCCGCCTTTACATTCTGCGCCACATACAGGATCCTCACGGTATCCAGCGGGAAATTGCAGTAGGCCGTATCGTTCAATCGCAACGTAACATTGTAGGGACCCGGCGCTACATAACCATGGCTGGGCGGATACCCTACCGGCTCGTCATTATCCGTACTCCCGTCCCCGAAGCTCCAGCTGAAGGCAGTATCGCTGAAGGGAACCGCGGCAGGCGCCGTGCTCAGGTTGGTGAAATTATAGCTCAGCGAGGTACATGGCGGATTCTTGGAGAAATCGAAGTTCACGAAGGCTGGATTATTCCCCACAATCACTTCATGTGTCACCGTATCGGCCACATTACAGGTATTGCTGTCGATGGCGATCAGCGTCACCAGGTAGGTGCCGACCGCTGTATAGGTGTGGTTCTCCGTATAGCTGGTCGTATTGAGCGTAGTCCCATCCCCAAAATTCCAGATATAGGATTTCGCATTGCGGATGGTATCCGAAAAAGTCGCCGCCAGCGGCACGCACCCCACACTGTCCCCGCGGCCATGCGTCACTACTTTCAGCCCCGCCGACACCCCGGAGAAGTTGAAAGCGATCTTCACCGCCGCCTCGTTACACCCGGCGCCACTGCCCAATGCCCCGTTAGCCTGGAAAGCGGCCGCACCCGTAGTGGGAAATCGCGCTATTCCGCCGCAGTTGGCGCAGATGGCCTGGTAGATCACCCCCTGCGCGTCGAAACGGCTGGTTCCACCATCTACATGATCCCCGAGGCTTTGATTCTCTCCCTGGGTTACCTCCACCTGACCGAAGAAGCTGCCGTAGAGCTGGCTGGCCGCGTTCTTCTGCAGCACGAAAAAGTAAAAATCGGCATTGTCCGTAGTCGCCCGGATAGCGCCGGTAGTAGTGACGAGACCATTGGTCCCGGAGTTATGATATCCTTCACCCGGATCGATACCCCCGCCCCAGCCGCTGACATACACGTTCTCGCACCGGTCCACTAAAAAAGCGACCATGGAGATATTGGGATACTGCGTATTGCCCGGACCGAAATTGGCCGAATAGACTATGCCGGAGAGATCGGGCTTCAGCTTGGAGATGAACTGTTTGCCACTGGACTGGTTAGCCCCGGCGTTGAACGGCGAATTCACCACCGGGATCACCGAATTGGTGATGCCGGTGATATAGGGAAACCCGGATTTATCGAACCCTATGCCATAGATGATGTCGGTGGTGCTCGTACCGAAATAGGCCGTTCTCATCAAGGTGCCGCCGTCATTGCTCACCTGCGCCACGAAGCCGTCCACGCCCCCGTTGTTGGTAGCCGTTAGCACCGACCCGCTGCCCGTGGATTTCTGAAGGTCTACGGAAGTCGTCCCTCCGGCAACCCAGATCGTATTGTCAATCGGACTCAGCGCCAGCACAAAGGCGGCATCCGCGGCAGTACCGCCCAGATAGCTGCTGAACAGCACCGAATTGGCATCAGGCGCCAGCTTCAGCAGAACGCCGTCCTGGGAACCGCCGCCGAAGGCGGGTTGAAAACAGCCCGGCGAGGTGAGGAAATCGGCTCCATTAGCGCCTGGCCGGGTACAGGCCGCGACATAGATATTGTTGTTCGCATCAAGGATCACCTCGCTCCGCCCATCGTCTCCATAGTTCAGCCGCAGCTCCTGTGTGCCATCCCCCAGCGCATTCACATATTTGGGGGAATTGTTGACACCGTCATCCCCGGACCCGCCGATCCGCATCGCACCTATCAGCTTGCTCCCGTCGGCGCTGAGCTTCGCCACAAACAGATCGAATCCGCCGCAGGGACCATAAGTGGGAAGCGTCACCCCGCCGAAAGCAGTGGAAGTCGTTCTCCCCGTTACGATCAGGTTGCCCTGTGCGTCACAGACCATGCTATGCGGCTGCTCGTCGCCCGATCCGCCCAGGTAAGTGGCCCATAGTCGCTGAGTCCCCAGGGCATTGAATTTCATAATGCCGATATCGTAATCGTAATAGAGCTGCGTTCCGTCGAATACTCCGGCCTTCCCTTCACTGCCGTCGCCTCCCGCATAGGTGCTCTGAAAAGCTCCGGCGGTGGTTCCATAGTTGGCCCCGCTGCCACCCGGAAGACCCGGGTAATCCAGCACGATGCCGCCCAGGAAGAGGTCCCCGGAATTATCGTAGGTGGCCGTATAGCCCCAGTTGTCGCTCTTGCTGCCGGTAAAAGAACAGAAGATCTCCGTAGGGTCGATCACCAGCGTTGCGTCTTCAGCATAATGGTCCACCTTGAACCGGACCCTGTTCCCTTCCAGCACATACTTACAGGCGACTTCCGTCCGGCCCTGCTCGTTCACCTGGTAAGACCTGGGCTCCAGTTCCCTCACCGTCCCCACCGAAGTCTGCACATGCAGCTGGTTCTTGCGCAGCGCCAGGCTCTTCTGCCCGTCATAGCGCAGGACTATCTGGCTGGGATCGGCCCCGGGATGCACGATCAGATCATATTTGACGAAATTGCCTTCCGTATAATAGTGCAGGTCGATCCCGTTATACAGGTTCTTATAGGTGATGCCCTGGAAGACCCCGCAATTGGAGACCGCCGTTTTCGTTCGCTTGGAAAAGTAATTGTTGTGATGCGGAAAAGGCTTCTCCGG
>JAMFRX010000563.1 GCA_026224995.1 Puia dinghuensis | reverse complement strand
GTAAAATCATCGTTAACGAGTCGCAGCCCAAACAACAGGGCGGCACCGGCGGCGGTGGTGGTGGTTTCAAAAAGAGGAGTTTCGGCGGCGGCGGCGGCGGTGGTGGTTACAAAAAAGGTGGCTACGATCGCGGCGGCGGCGGTGGTGGTTACAACAGGGATTATTAATCTTATCAATCAATACATCTTTGTTAGCAAAATCCTTTCCGGCAACGGAAGGGATTTTTTTATTTGGGCTAAAACTTTTCTGGGTTAACTTTAGTCGAACCAATAAGTTTGCCGTATGCGTCGCAGAGAATTTATCCGCAGCACCTCGATGGCCACTGCCGGCCTGACAATCATCAATTTTCCTATCCGTGGCAAAATGGCACCCAGCAACAAGGTGACCGTCGCGGTGATGGGCGTAAATAGCAGGGGCGCCTATCTTGCCAAGTCATTTGCTCAGCTTCCCAATGTCGAGGTGGCTTATATCTGCGATGTGGAAGACAAAGCCATACAAAATGGGTTGGCGGCTTTGAAGGATGCCCCGAGGAAGCCTACGGTAGTTCATGATATCCGGAAATTGGTAGAGCAGAAAGATTTCGACGCGCTGGTGATCGCGACGCCGGACCACTGGCATGCGCCTGCGGCCATTCTCGGCGCAGCCCATGGCAAGCATGTGTATGTCGAAAAGCCCTGTGGTCAAAATCCTTATGAGGGGGAGTTGCTGACTGCGGCGCTGCACAAATATGGCAAGCACATCCAGATGGGGAGCCAACGCCGTTCATTCCCATCGCTGATAGATGCCGCCCGGCAGGTGAAGGAGGGCGCTATCGGTAATGCCTATATGGCCAAGGCCTGGTATGCCAATAACCGGAAATCCATAGGCTATGGCAAGAAGGTTCCCGTACCGTCTACCCTGGACTTTGAGCTATGGCAGGGCCCTGCGCCCCGCAAGGACTACCAGGATAACCTGGTGCATTACAACTGGCATTGGTTCTGGCATTGGGGAACGGGGGAAGCCTGTAACAATGGGACGCATGAGATAGATTGCTGCAGGTGGTTCCTGGGTCTCAACTATCCGCAGAAAGTCGTGTCGGCTGGAGGGCGGTATGCCTTCAAAGACGACTGGCAGACGCCGGATACCCAGGTCGCGAGCTTCGAATTTGCGGAGGGTAAGACGATAACCTGGGAGGGACGCAGCTGTAATCATTTTCCCGTGGAAGGAAGCGACAGGGGATTCATTATCTACGGTGACAATGGGAGCCTGGTCAACTTAGGCGGCGGCGATTATAAGATCTTCGACGATAAGAATAAGCTGGTGAAAGAAGTGAAATCGGAAGTAGTGGCCGATCCTACCAATCCGGTAGCGGCCAGCGGCAATATGGACCTCTATCATTTTGGGAATTTCGTGAGCGCAGTTCGTGAAGAGGCGACGCTCACCGCACCCGTAGACGAAGCCTGCAAGAGCGTACTACTCTGTCATCTGGCGAATATCGCGCAGCGAACTTCGGGTGTCCTGCACTGTGATCCCAGCAATGGGCATATCCTGAATGATGCCGCGGCGACGGCGCTTTGGCGGCGGCAGTATGAGAAAGGATGGGAGCCGGTGGTCTAGAGGGTGCGCACCTTGATGCTCCGGTAGCTCACATTGTTCCCATGGTCCTGCAGCAGGAGGTGGCCCTGGGGCGCTTCGCCGAATTCGTGCCAGATCTTGTATTTGCTGATGGCGACGAGGTCTTTGAAGGCCTGTGATCCACGTTCGTATTCCAGCACTTTTACTCCATTGAGATAATGCTCCACGTGATTGTTGGGATAGACGATGATACGGCCGGTATTCCATTGCCCCATGGGATGGATGAACCGGCGTTGTTTGTTCGCGGGGATCAGGTCATAGAGTGACGAGAGGGTCCGGTCGCCGTTTCGTCCGAGCTTGGCGTCGGGATGCAGCGAGTCATCCAGGACCTGGTATTCGAGGCCTATGGCCGAGCCGGAGTTTTTCTCTTCCTGGCTTAGCCGCACGAAATATTTTACGCCGCTGTTGGCGCCGGGTGTCAGCAGGAATTCGAAGGAGAGATCGAAGGCCTTATACAGGTCTTTCGTGACGACGTCGCCGCCGGTGCCGCCCTCTTTACCTGTGAGCTCATGGACGCTGATGAGGCCATTTTCGACGGTCCAGCCGGAGTCGGGGAATTTATCCTTGTAGGCCCCTACCCAGCCATTGGAAGTTTTGCCGTCGAACAGCAGTTTCCAGCCGCTGGCCTTTTCGTATTCGGTGAGGTGGTTGGGAATGTTGTTGACGACATAGATGCCTTTGGGAAAAGACCTGGCTTCGAGTGCGGTAGTTTTTATGCGAATATTTTTGAAGTAGACCTTCTCTCCTGCTAATTCCGGTTTATTGACGGCATGGACCTGCAGGCCGATGAATCCCCTGCTGTCCACGGTATCGACTAAGAAGGCTACGGCGCGGTCGTTTATCCAGGTCTTGGTTTCGTGGCCGATGCATTCGATACGAATGTGGTTGTATGTCCCTACTTTGAAGGCGTCCTGTGCTTTTGGGTTAAGGGAGGCGGGGTAGAGCCAGTCCCGGCGACCTTCGTCGTAGATACCGCCCGACCAGCTACGGGCGGAGGGGTCGATCTCGAACTGGCAGCCATAGACGAGGCCTTTGCCCTCGTGGCCGGCGGGATCGTAGTGGCTGCGGACCTGGATGCCAGAGTTGCTGGTAGTATCCATTATCCTGACATCCATCTCCAGGATGAAGTCACCATATTCGTTGTCAGTCACTAAAAAGGTATTACCGGAGTTATTGACGGTAGAGCCGACGATGGCGCCGTCTTCCACTTTGTATTCTGCCGTGCCGGCGAGTTTTTTCCAGCCGTCGAGGGTTTTGCCGTCGAAGAGGGAGGTCCATCCGGAGGATTGGGCGGTCAGGGTGGTGGTAAGGATGAGGGCAGCGAGTGTGAGGACTGATAGTTTCTTCATTGGAAGCATGATTAGGGCAATAAAGATAAGGAGGAAGGGGCAAAAAAAAAGCCTCATCTTTCGATGAGGCTTTAAAAGAATATGGCAGCTACCTACTCTCCCGCATTGTGGTGCAGTACCATCGGCCATGAGGGGCTTAACTTCTCTGTTCGGTATGGGAAGAGGTGAACACCATCGGCAAAACCACCATAAGTCATTCAACAGATTTGCATCTGTAATAATGTACATATTGGGAAGCTGTAATACGTTCTAGTAACTTAAAAAAAAATTAAAGCATACGGGCAATTAGTACTACTCGGCTTTACTGTTACCAGTTTTAGACCTATAGCCTATCAACGTCATAGTCTCTGACGACC
>JAMFRX010000065.1 GCA_026224995.1 Puia dinghuensis | reverse complement strand
CCATTCCTGCGCCATACGTACCATGGCGTCAAAGATAGAGGCGTCCCCATGCGGATGGAATGTCCCCATGACCTCCCCGACGATACGGGCTGCTTTTTTATGCGGCTTATTGCTGGTGTTGCCCAGCTCCTTCATGCCATAGAGGATACGGCGGTGCACTGGCTTCAGGCCGTCCCTGACGTCCGGCAGGGCCCGGCCGACGATCACCGACATCGAGTAATCGATGTAGGCGGTCTTCATTTGCTCTTCAATATTTACAGGGACAATACGATTGTTATCCTGAGTTTCAAGCGGAGTGCTATTCTCTTCCATAATTTTAATTGATTCCCGACCCGGGCGGACCTGGAGGCGCGAATCGGAGGGATGGCAAATTTACCTCTTTTGACCCTGAAAACCCGTTACCCTCGGCCTTTTTTTAACGGTTATTCGTTAATAATTTTCCACGAATGTGGATTACCGCCATCGGGTCTTTTGCCAAATGTTGACCCTCGGCGGTAATCGGCTTATGTCTGCCTTTCGGCAACGGACCTGTGGTCCGTTTTGGGTTTTATTCCAGCCAGGCCCCTTTCACGACATCACCCTCCACTTCGACGTAGATATGCTCCTGCAAGGTCGTGGCCAAGGAAAGACCGGTATAATCCGGCTGTACCGGGAAGACCTTATGTGTCCGCTCTACCAGCACCAGGGATTCTATCTTCCGGGGATGAAAATCCAAAAAGGGCTTCATCGCATACAGCAGGGTCCTGCCGCTGTTGGCCACGTCGTCCACCACGATGATGACCTTATCGTCGAATGGGAGGGATTCGCTGAGGGTTACGACGCCAGGCTTCTTCTTATCCAGGGCGATGGTGATCAGCCGGATGGTGAGCCGGTCGCCGGCGATCTCCTTCAGCTGCTGCTGAATATTCCGGGCAATGACGCTGCCGCTGCCGCGGATACCGGCAAGGATCACCTCCTGCTCGCCGGCATTGTGCTCCAGTATCTCGAAGGCCATGCGACGCAGCTTTTTCTCCGCCACCTGCTGGGTTAAAATGTAATTTTTCATTCCATCGGCAATTTAAGGCAATCCCGCCAAATCGCTTATCTTAGTCGCATCAATAAATTTCCGTTATGCTCCTTTTACAGCAGATCATGTTCATCCTGATCCTGGCCCTGGCCACAGGCCTGTTTGTGAAAAAGATCGGGCGGATCCGCCGGAACATCCTCCTGGGAAAGGACGAAGACTTTTCTGGAGATAAGGACCGCCGCTGGAAGAACCTACTGCTGCTGGCCTTCGGACAGAAGAAGATGTTCCGCAACCCCCTGGTGGCCGTCATGCACTTCGTCATCTATGCCGGTTTCATCATCATCAACCTCGAAGTCCTCGAGATAGCCCTGGACGGCGTGCTGGGCACGCACCGCGTCTTCTCCGGGTTCGCCGGCTCCCTGTACCTCGTCCTCATCGACGCCTTCGAGCTGCTGGCCGTAGGCGTCTTCCTGGCCTGCTTTATCTTCCTCTGCCGGCGCAATATCCTGAAGCTTCGCCGCTTCATCAGCCATGACCTGGACGGATGGCCGCGCAGCGACGCCAACTATATCCTGCTCACAGAGATCGTGCTGATGACCCTCTTCCTGACCATGAATGCCGCCGACACTCTGCTGCAGGCACGCGGCTACGGCCATTACGGGGCGCATTTGACGGGGGATTTCTTCTTTTCCCGCTGGCTGCACCCGCTGCTGAACGGGCTGAGCAACGGGTCCCTGGTCGTCCTGGAACGGACCTGCTGGTGGCTCCATATCCTGGGCATCCTGGCCTTCCTCAATTACCTGCCCTATTCCAAACATCTCCACATCTTATTGGCCTTCCCCAATAGCTATTAGTCCCGGCTGGAGCCGGAAGGGCGCCTTCGCAATATGCCGGCTATCCAGCAGGAAGTGCTCTATGCCATGCAGCCGGAGACGGCGCCGCCCGCGCCATCAGATGGCTCCGTGGCGCCCACGCCAACCGCAGCGGCTTCGGCCGCTGCCCCAACGGATAGATTCGGAGCCAAGGATGTCTTCGACCTTTCATGGCGCAACCTGCTGGACGCCTACTCCTGTACGGAATGCGGCCGCTGTTCCGCCGCCTGTCCGGCTAACCTCACCGGCAAGACGCTGTCCCCCCGGAAGATCATGATGAGCACAAGGGACAGGCTGGAAGAAGTAGGCCGGAACATCGATGCCAACGGAAAGTTCGCCGACGATGGCAAGAACCTCCTGAACTATATCTCGGTCGAAGAGCTGCGGGCCTGTACGACCTGCAACGCCTGTGTGGAAGAATGCCCCGTCAGCATCAGCCCGCTGGAGATCATCGTGGAGATGCGGCGCGCCCTGATCATGGAAGACAGCAATGCCCCACAGGAGTGGAACGCCCTGTTCGGGAATATCGAGAACAATTTTGCACCCTGGAAATTTAGTCCCGATGACCGGGACAAATGGACGGCGGAGGTGTAAGTCTACTACTGCTTTTTCGCCAGCACCGTCAACGTAACGGTCAGGCTATTGGAGAGCGTGCTCCCCCCACCGACATCGAAGTCCCGCCGGTTGATCGTAAAGCTGCCATTGAAGATATAATCGTCCCCCATAGCGGTGGCGATAAACGGAAAAGAGATATCCTTCGTCGTACTTTTTATCGTCAGCTTTCCATTGAACGTATAATGCCCGCTCTTATCCGGCCCCGAGACGCCGCTCGAGACCAGCCGGATGCGGGGATATTTTTCCGCGTCGAAATAGGTGTCCTTCCGCAAGTGCTCATCCCGCATATTGTTGTCCGTATTCACGGAAGCCGTGGCAACGCTCACGTCGAAGCTGGCCTTGCCGGCATCTTTAGGATCCCAGACGATCTTCCCCTCCAGTCCACTGAACACCCCCTTGCTGTTGAACCCGAAATTTTTGATCTCAAACTGGATCGTCGAGCCCTGATCCGTAGGCTTGTATTCCTGTGCGAAGGCGGTAAAAACAGTAGTAAAAGCAACAAGCGTTGCGAAGAAAAACTTCATCATAGTTTAGCGTTTGTGCTTTTTTAAACGCCTGGATGGGCGAACCGGTTGCCTCTTAGCTGGCCTGCACACGTTTTTGCAATTTTTTAACGTCCAGGAAACAGATCTCCTGGCGGTTGTAGGAAAGGATGCCTTCGGTCTCCAGCTCGTTGATCATGGTAGTGACCGTTTGGCGGCTGCTGCCGATGAGGCCGGAGATGTCCTCATGGGTCAGGTAGTTGGGCATACAGAAGCCTTCGGCGGTATTCTCGCCCAGGTTTTGTTCCACCAGCTGCCACAGGAAATGGATCAGCCGGGTCTTGACGTCTTTATTCAGGAGGTTGACCAGCCGGTTCTCGATGTTCCGCAATTTAGCGCCGACCACCTTGCTGTATTTGAGCGCCAGGTCGGGCCGGCTCTTGAGCAGCCGTTCGAAATTATCGATGGTAAAGGCGCAGATGCTGACATCGTCCTTGTAGGCCTGGGCGAATTCGCCATGCAGGTTATCGCGCTCCAGGCTAAACTGCCCGAAGAGCTCTCCTTTCCGGATGATCTCCTTGATCTTCTCGTTTCCGCTGTCGTCGATGTACCCGATCTTTATCGTGCCCTCTTTTAAGAAGTAGATCTTATTGTGATTATAGGCCTCGAAATAGATGTATTCTCCCCGGGGAACCTCTATAACGGCATGCTGTACCTTGAGCTCTTTGTATTCCTCGTCGGTCAACTGGCACCACAGATCATAGTTGCGTATCCACAAGAGGCTGTCATCGCCTGCCATATTGAGATTAGTTTAGCGTTTAAAGTTAGCCCCGGACAACCGCAATCCAAAATAAATTGCCAGCGAAGTCCGCATTCCCTAGATTTACGTAAAAATGATCGCATGCAGGTGACTACAATGGCCGAATATGTGGCAAAAGGGGAAAGCCCCGAGATCCTGTTCTGGGTAGGCTGCGCCGGCAGCTATGATCAGCGGGCGCAAAAGATCACGAAAGCCTTCGCTGCCATCCTGGACAAAGCGGCTATCCGCTATGCCATCCTGGGCAAGGAGGAAGCTTGTACCGGCGATCCTGCCCGCAGAGCCGGCAACGAGTTCCTGTTCCAGATGATGGCCTACCAGAATATCCAGACCCTTAACAACTATGGCGTCAAAAAGATCGTCACCGCCTGCCCGCACTGTTTTAATATCTTCCTCAACGAATACCCCGTCCTCGGCGGCCACTACGAAGTCGTCCACCATACCGTCTTCCTCCAGCAGCTCATCGACGAAGGCAAGATCCGGGTAAAAGAGGGTGGCCCCTACAAGGGCAAGAAGATCACCTTCCACGACAGCTGCTACCTCGGCCGCGCCAATCACGTCTACGAAGCGCCGCGAAGGGTGCTCGAAGCCCTGGATGCAGACCTCGTAGAGATGAAACGCTGCCGTAGCAAAGGCCTCTGCTGCGGCGCCGGCGGCGCCCAGATGTTCAAGGAAGAGGAGAAAGGCACGACCCGGGTGAATTTCGAGCGCAGCGGCGAAGCCATCGGCACGGGTGCAGGGGTGATCGCCTCCGCCTGTCCGTTCTGCAATACCATGCTCACCGACGGCGTCAAACATGAAGAAAAAGAAGACTCGGTAAAGGTTATGGATATTGCCGAACTGATCGCCAGTTCCATTGTTTAACTTTGCAGTATGAACACACATCACACGGAGCTCCTCCCTGAAGACTTCGCCGGCACCTCCCGGGTCTGGATCTACCAGAGCCCCCGCCTGTTCCTGCTATCCGAAGCCCTCGCCATCGAAGAGCTGCTGGAAGCCTTCGTAACCGACTGGAAATCCCATGGCACCCCGGTAAAGGGCTATGCCAACCTGTTCTATGGGCAGTTTATCGTCCTCATGGCGGATGAGACCGCTACTGGCGTCAGCGGCTGCAGCACCGACGGCTCGGTCCGGCTCATCAAAGACATCGAGCAGCGCTTCGCCGTCAACCTTTTCGATCGGCTGATGCTAGCCTTCCAGGTCAAGGAGAAGGTCCAGATGATACCCCTGTCCCAGCTGCCCTATGCGCTGGAAAATGGGTTCATAACCGAGGATACCCTCTATTTCAACAACACGGTACAGACTAAAGCAGAATTGGAGACAAAGTGGCTTATTCCGCTGAAAGATAGCTGGTTGTCCGGTCGGTATTTGACTGCCGTCAACAAGTAGGAAAATTATTTTCATCATAAGGTGGCAAGCCCTTACATTTGCCGTCCTTTTAGTCGGCCTGCTTTCACGACGGCCGGCTCCTATGCGGAAGTAGCTCAGTTGGTAGAGCGACAGCTTCCCAAGCTGTAGGTCGCGGGTTCGAACCTCGTCTTCCGCTCAGGATCAGCAAGGATTTCAGCGTAAAGCTTGAATCCTTGCTTTTTTATTTGCATACAATTTGATCCGGACACTGTTTGTATCGAAAAAGGACAGTCCGATCCAGCCACTTCCCCAGTAATCAGGTGATTATCAAACCAATTTAAAAGTGGTCCTATCTTGGCTGTTCCAACGCCATATCCCACTGCATTATGGTAAAGAAACAGCTGCTTTTCGCCCTGCGCCGTCTCAGCCGGCATAAGCTGACTTCGGGCATCAACATCCTGGGTCTCACCCTCGGGGTCGTCTCCTGCCTGGTGATCTACGTCTACGTGTCCTTCGAATTCAGCTATGACAAGTTCCACGCCGACGCCGGCCGGATCTACCGGGTCATCGTTTGGATGACCAACGGCAATGGCAGGCATCATGAAGGGGCGGGCTTGCCCGCGCCCCTTGCTGCGGATCTGCGGCGGGAAGCGACCG
The DNA here is from genome assembly GCA_026224995.1 of Puia dinghuensis. Lineage (GTDB taxonomy): Bacteria > Bacteroidota > Bacteroidia > Chitinophagales > Chitinophagaceae > Puia > Puia dinghuensis_A. The sequence continues at coordinate 1,382 of JAMFRX010000065.1, read as the reverse complement.
GCTTCAGCGCTGTCACCGGCTTTTATACGGATGACTCCCGGGTGAAAGTGCCGGAGTCAGGCAAGCCAGACCGCGTCATTCCGGGGAAGGGCGAGGCCGAACGGCAGCATATCAACTTTGCCGACTCAGGGTACCTGGATATCTTCCATTACCAATGGCTGGCGGGCAACCCGGCGACTGCGCTGACCGCACCCTTCTCCGTTGTGCTCACCGAGTCGGAGGCGCGGCGCTATTTTGAGCACGGCCAACCCACCGACTGGATCGGCCGGTCCCTCATCTACTACGACTCCCTGACAGTCACCGTCACCGGTATCGTGAAAGACTGGAAGCAAAACAGCGACTTTGGCTTTAAAGACCTGATCTCCTACCATACCATCGCACACAGCTTCCTGCAGAAGGACATGGAGGGCTGGAATCTGTACACGGGCAGTGTAAATGCCTACGTGAAACTCTCGCCCGGGACGACCGTGGCACAGGTGGAAAAGCAGTTTCCGGCCTTCTTCAAGCGACACAATCAACTGGGTAAGGATGAAAAAGGCGGTCTATTGTTGCAACCCCTTGCGGACATCCACTTTAATGGCAACTACAACGACGGGTATGGTCGCCGGGCGCATAAGCCCACCCTGTTTGCGCTGGCCGGCATCGCGCTCTTCATCCTGGTGATCGCCGCCATCAACTTTATCAACCTGTACACGGCGCAGGCGGTGTTGCGGGCCAGGGAAGTAGGCGTCCGGAAAGTGCTGGGCAGCAGCCGCGGCGGCCTTGTCTGGCAATTCCTCAGCGAGACCGGCATCATCGTCATTGCGGCCATGGCGCTGGCCCTCCTGCTGGCCAATCCCATTATCACGGCCCTGCATGGCTTTATTCCCGAAGGCGTCCGGCTGCATGTCAGCGACCCCGGTACCTGGCTCTTCATGGGATCGACGATCCTGGTCACCTGTCTGCTCGCCGGGTGGTATCCGGCAAGGGCCCTCTCTTCCTTCCTTCCGGTCATCAGTCTCCGCGGCCAGGGCATCCGGCAACTCAATTCAAAAAGCTATCTCCGCAAAGGCCTCATCGTTTTCCAGTTTACCGTTAGCCTGCTCTTCATCATCGGCACCATGATGGTGGGGCGGCAGATCCATTATATGCTCAACACCGATCTGGGATTTAAAAAGGACGCTATTGTTACGATCGATCTTCCCAGAGATCAGCCCAAGAACCGGAAGGCCGTGCTTGCCGCCGAGATTCGCAGGCTCGCCGGCATACAGCAGGTGAGCCTTAGCACGGCGAGTCCTCAGGCAGACGGCCATGGCGGAACCTCTCTGGAGCATAAGGGAATCACCGACACGAAGATCGACGCCAGCTTTAACCAGATCGATCCCCCCTACATGTCCCTATAT
>JAMFRX010000562.1 GCA_026224995.1 Puia dinghuensis | reverse complement strand
GCAGCGGGACCAAGAGCACCGCCCCTGCGCCATCCAAAAAGAAGCAGGATACAAGGCTGCAGGTCCAGGTGAATGCCAGCGGCAACGTCTTTGACGTGCTGGATACCTTTAAGCTGACGTTTTCCACCGGTTTAAGGATCTTCGACTCCATGCAGGTCCGGTTCACGGATGAGAATTATAAGGATATTCCCGTCAACGTATACCGGTATGTTCGGGACACCACCAATAGAATTTTCACGTTGTATTATCCGTGGCCGGTGGATACGAAATTCCACCTGATACTGCCCAGGACCTTTGGCCAGGACTCGCTGGGCCGGAAGCTGATAAAGGACGACACCATCAGCTTCAGGACCAAGAAGGATATCGAATACGGCGAGGTCCAGGTAAGGGTGGCTAACCTGGACATGTCACGACACCCTGTGCTGCTCTTCGTGCAGGGCGATAAGATCAAAAATTCTTATCCTTTCAACAACCGGCGGACGGTCAGGAAGCTGCTTTTCCCGCCCGGGGAGTATGAGCTGCGGATCCTTTATGACACCAATCAGAACGGTGTCTGGGACCCTGGTGTGTTCTTCGCCAAGCCCAAAAAACAGCCGGAAAAGGTGGTCACGATCCGGAAAAAAATGAATGTCAAGGCCAACTGGGACAACGACTGGGATACTGCTCTTTAGAAGGGGGAGAACAGGCCGGGAAATGACCGGATTAAGCCGTTGTGACGTACCTTTGCGGGATGCAATTTTCTTCGTCTTTATTGGAGCAGGCTGTCAATGAATTCGCCAGGCTGCCGGGCATCGGGAAAAAGACCGCCCTTCGGCTGGTGCTGCACCTGTTGAAGCAAGACAACGGCCAGGTGCAGGGATTCGGGGAGACGATTATCCGGATGCGAAACGAGATCAGGTTCTGTCAGCGCTGCCACAATGTGGCTGACGGCGATATCTGTTCCATCTGCGCCAATTCGATGCGTAAGCAGGAGCTTATCTGTGTGGTGGAGAGCCTCCGGGAGGTCATCGCCATTGAAAGCACCCAGCAGTACAGCGGAACTTATCATATCCTGGGCGGGATCATCTCCCCGTTGGACGGCATTGGGCCCGACCAGCTGAATATCGAGACACTTGTCCATCGGGTGCGGATGGAGCATACGCAAGAGCTTATTTTCGGGCTGAATCCCACCATACAAGGGGACACTACCATTTACTACATTCAGAAGAAGCTGCAGGATACGCCTGTGAGGATAACTACCATAGCCCGGGGCATCGCTTTTGGCGGGGAGCTGGAATATGCGGATGAGATGACCCTGGCCCGGTCCATCACCAACCGCCTGCCGGTGGAAAGCTACAGGGCGGGGGGATAGAAGTCGGCAGGCCGACATTGGAAGTATCCAATTTTATCGTAAATTTGCGTTCGTACAGGCGGATTTGTTTATTGTTCAGCCTGTCCGGCCGGCGGCCGTGTAAAAACTGAACTAATAAACGTCTGAAATATCCCGTCCATCTCTCCGGTTATATTTCCCTCGTTATTAGTGGTTTGAAGCATGTTCCGCCTTTAAAAAAAAAGGAGAACGCATGAAAACGATCTACGACGTTCTGAAAGAACGCATACTCATCATCGATGGGGCAATGGGGACTATGATCCAGCGGCATAAGCTGGAAGAAAAAGATTACCGCGGCGAACGCTTCAAAGACTGGGCTACCGACCTTAAAGGCAATAATGACCTGCTATGTCTTACACAGCCCGATATCATCGAGGGCATTCACCGGCAGTATCTGGATGCCGGCGCCGACATCATCGAGACCAATACGTTTAATTCCCAGCGGATCAGCATGGCCGACTACCATATGGAGGAGCTTTCTTACGAGCTCAACATAGCGGCGGCGAAGATCGCCAAAAAGGCGGCAGCGGACTTTACGGCGCGCAATCCGGATAAGCCCCGTTTTGTGGCCGGCGCTATCGGGCCGATGAGCAAGACGCTTTCCCTCTCCCCGGACGTCAACAATCCCGGATTCCGTTCGGTGACCTTCGACGAGGTCACCAGTGCCTATTATGAGCAGGTAAAGGGGCTCGTCGAGGGCGGCGCGGACCTTCTGCTGATAGAAACGATCTTCGATACGCTGAATGCCAAGGCGGCGATATTCGCAATAAAGAAATATTTCCGGGACACACACCAGCCTGAGCTGCCGATATCCATCAGCGGCACCATTACGGATGCCAGCGGAAGGACGTTAAGCGGACAGACCCTGGAAGCCTTCTACGTTTCCGTGATGCATGCGCGGCCGCTGAGCATCGGTCTCAACTGTGCCCTAGGGGCAAATGAGATGCGGGCGCATATAGAGGAGCTGAGCCAGATAGCATCCTGCTATACTTCGGCCTATCCCAATGCGGGGCTGCCGAATGCTATGGGCGAATACGACGAGCAGCCGGAGGAGACGGCTCACTTCATAGAGGAATGGGCGGAGAACGGTTTCGTGAACATCGTAGGCGGATGTTGCGGGACTACGCCGGATCATATCCGGCATATAGCACAGCATGTGGCGGCCATTAAGCCGCGGCTATTGCCGGTGGTCGAAAAAGAGCTAGTTTAAAAACACCATAAACGAATTTCAATAAGAAGATGACTGCTGTTTCCATAAAACCCTTTCTACGCCTTAGCGGCCTAGAGCCGCTGGTTCTCCGGCCGCTGACGAATTTCGTGAATGTGGGCGAGCGCACCAATGTCACTGGTTCGAAGAAATTTGCCCGGCTGATCCGGGATAACAAATACGAGGAGGCCCTGAGCGTCGCCCGCCAGCAGGTGGAGAGCGGCGCACAGATCCTCGATGTGAACATGGACGACGCCCTGCTAGACGGAGAAAAAGCCATGCAGACCTTCCTTAACCTGCTGCAGGCCGAGCCCGATATCGCCAAGATCCCCATCATGATCGACTCTTCCAAGTTCGCGATCATCGAAGCGGGGCTAAAGTGCGTGCAGGGCAAGTGCATCGTGAACTCCATCTCGATGAAAGAAGGCGAGGAGAAGTTTATAGAGCAGGCCATCATCTGCCGGAGCTATGGCGCCGCCGTCATCGTAATGGCCTTCGACGAGAACGGCCAGGCGGATACCCTGCGCAAGAAAGTAGACATCAGCTGGCGGGCCTATAAGATCCTGACCGAGCAGGTAGGCTTCGATCCCGAGGATATCATTTTCGACCCCAACATCTTCGCCATCGCCACTGGTATCGAAGAGCACAACAACTATGCGGTAGACTTTATAGAAGCCATAAAAGAGATCAAGCAAAAGATGCCGCTTACCCGCATCAGCGGAGGTGTCAGCAATATCTCTTTTTCCTTCCGGGGCAATGAGCCTGTGCGGGAGGCCATGCACAGCGTCTTCCTGTATTATGCCGTCAAGGCGGGCATGGACATGGGCATCGTCAATGCGGGGCAGCTCGTGGTGTATGACGAGATAGAGCCGAAGCTTCGGCAGCTATGCGAGGACGTGATCCTCAACAAGAATCCGGAAGCCACGGATCAGCTGCTGGCATTCGCGGCCACGGTGAAAGCCAAGGACAAGGAAGAGGTAAAAGACGAGGCCTGGCGCCGGGGTACCGTGGAAGAGCGCCTGAAACATGCGCTGGTGAACGGCATTACCGAATATATCGACGCAGATACGGAAGAGGCGAGGCAGAAATATCCCAAGCCGCTGGAGGTGATCGAGGGGCCGCTGATGGCGGGCATGGATGTAGTAGGAGACCTCTTCGGCAGCGGCAAGATGTTTCTGCCGCAGGTGGTGAAGAGCGCCCGCGTGATGAAGAAATCGGTAGCCGTGCTGACACCTTATATCGAGCAGGAGAAAGAAGAGCGCAGGCTGGCCCACCTGGCGGCAGGGACAGTTAATCTGGAAGGAGCAGGGGCCGCCAAGATCCTGCTGGCTACTGTGAAAGGGGATGTACATGACATCGGCAAGAACATCGTAGGCGTCGTGCTGGGCTGTAATGGGTATGATATCATCGACCTGGGGGTGATGGTGCCGACGGACAAGATATTGGAGACCGCGAAAAGAGAAAAGGTGGCGGCCATCGGCCTCAGCGGCCTGATCACGCCTTCGCTGGACGAGATGGTGCATGTAGCGCGGGAAATGAAAAGGCAGGATTTCCAGGTCCCCTTGCTGATTGGCGGCGCTACGACCTCCCGGATGCATACGGCTGTCAAGATCGCGCCCGAATTCGATCGCGGGGTCGTGCATGTGCTGGATGCTTCGAGGAGCGTCACCGTAGTTGGATCGCTGCTAAATGCCGAGCAAAAGCCGGAGTTCCTACGATCGATAACGGTCGAATACCAGAAGCTTAAAGAGGATTTCGCCAATAAAAGGACTGCAAAGCAATACCTGTCTTTTGGCAAGGCCCAGGAAAATAAGGTCGCTATTGACTGGGGCACCTTCAAGCCGGTGGAGCCGGGCTTTATCGGAACGAAGGTCTTCGACGGCTACGATCTGGCGGCCATCGTGCCTTATGTCGACTGGGGTCCTTTCTTCATCGCCTGGGAGCTGCACGGCAAATTCCCGCAGATCCTGCAGGATGCCACGGTAGGCAAGGAAGCTACGAAGCTTTACAATGACGCGCAGGAGCTGCTCGCTGCCATCGTTCGCGAAAAATGGCTGAAGCCCAGGGGCGTCATCGGCTTCTGGCCGGCCAATTCCGATGCCAAGGATACGGTAGTCGTGGAGACGGGTGAAGGACCGGTGCATCTGGAGTTCCTGCGGCAACAGATAAAAAAAGCAGCGGGTCAGCCGAATATCTCGCTCAGCGATTTTATCGCGCCGGCTGCTACGGGCAAGAAAGATCATCTCGGCGCCTTCGTCGTGAGCATCGAGGGCATCGAGCCGCATATCAAACGTTTTGAAGCGGCGTATGACGACTATAACAAGATCATGCTTCAGGCATTGGCGGACAGGCTGGCCGAAGCGTTTACCGAGCTGCTGCATGAGAAAGTGCGAAAGGAATACTGGGGCTATGCGCAGGAAGAACATTTGGGTGCCGAGGCGTTGATAAAAGAGGAATACATGGGCATCCGTCCCGCCCCTGGCTATCCTGCCTGCCCCGACCATACGGAGAAAATAAAGCTCTTCGCCATGCTGGACGCCACCAATCAAACAGGAACCATATTGACGGAATCCCTGGCCATGTTCCCGGCTTCCAGCGTAAGCGGTTGGTATTTCGCTCATCCTGCAAGCAAGTATTTTGGTGTAGGCAAGATCGAAAAAGACCAGGTAGTCAATTATGCCGCCCGGAAAGGCATGCCGCTGGAAGAAATAGAGCGATGGCTGCGGCCCGTTCTGGAATATGATGCCTAGGCCGGCTTATGTAATGGAATGTTAAGAAGGAAGGGGATCGTAAAAATTAGTTAATTTTGCCTGCCAACAGATAAATTTTAAACAGACTACCAGATGAAAAAAATTGGCTTAGGCTTTACTGCGATCGTACTCGTGCTGATCACCGCTGTTCCGTTCATGGGTTTTGCCCAACAACAACCGCCGAAGAAAAAGAAGAAGCTCATCAAAGAGGTATATGCTTCCTGGGGGTACAATGCAGAATGGTATACACACAGCACCGTGCATGTCAGCCAGCCCTCTCTTGGCAACAGCTATAATTTCGAAAGTGTGAAGGCGCACGATCACCTGGGATGGAATGACGGGCTTTTGCATGAGGCGATATCCATCCCGCAGTACAATTACCGTCTCGGCTTTCTTCTCGACGAAGAGCATGGCTGGGGTTTCGAGATCAACTTTGATCACACCAAATACATCATCTCCGACCAGAACATCAGGGTAAAAGGTGTGATGAACAACCAGCCGGCGAACATGAATGTCGCCTTCAACAGCAACAATGGTTTTTATTACTTCCTGAACAACGGGGCTAACTTTCTTCTTTTCAATGTCACCAAGAAATGGCATCTGCTAAAGACGCATGATGAAAAAGTAAAGGTCGACTTCCTCGGGAAATTTGGCGTCGGGCCGGTGATACCGCATACGGACAACGAGCTTTTTGGCGAGAAGAACCATGAAGGCTTTCAAATGGGCGGCTGGAACACTGGAGCGGAAGGCTCGCTGCGTGCGACCTTCTTCCGGTATGTCTATCTCGAATACTCCAACAAGCTGGACTATGCCCGATATTCCGGGCTTAATATCTACGAAGGCAAGGCGCACCAGGCTTTCGGAACGTATGAGATGATCCTGAGCCTGGGTATCGTTATCCCCACTACCTGGAAGAAGTAGGCTTCTTCTCGAAGAGCCACCATTTCCGTTTCCGTGGCTTTTCCCGGTAATTCTTCTTTATAAAGGTCTCGATATGCCGGATGGCGTCGGCGATGCTGTCGGTGAGCAGGACGAGAGAAAGGTCTTCCCTGGAGATCGTGCCTTCCTGCGCCATATACTCCATATAGTCGAACAAGGGCTGGTAATATTCCTTTCCGAACAGCACCAGCGGAAAGCGAACCAGGGTCTTTGTCTGCACAAGGGTCAGGGTCTCGAAGAATTCATCCATGGTCCCGAAGCCGCCCGGCATGATCACGAATGCATAGGAGTACTTTACCAGCATTACTTTCCGTACGAAGAAATGGTCGAAGGTAATGGAGGTCTGGACATAGGGGTTGGGCTTTTGCTCGAAGGGCAGCTTGACGTTGCAGCCGACGGACATGCCGCCTGCTTCGAAAGCGCCTCTGTTAGCCGCTTCCATGGTGCCAGGGCCGCCACCCGTCATGGTGGTGAAGCCTATCGCGGCGATCTGGCGCCCCATCTCGCGGGCGGACTGGTAATGCGGATGATCTTCTTTAAAGCGCGCCGACCCGAATACGGTGATGCAGGGTCCGACGAAATGGAGGGTGCGAAACCCCCTGATAAACTCCCGGAAGATCTTCCAGGCGAAGCCCAGCTCATACGTGCGGCTTTTGGGACCGTCGAGGAAGACTGTGTCTTTGGCGGGAATGATCCTGTCTAGCTTTTCCATGAATGATTCATTGTATATTGCGGCCACTAATATAGTGTTTATGTCCTCACTCCGTATCGTCAGCTATAATGTTAATGGCATCCGGTCTGCCATGACCAAAGGGCTGGTCGAATGGCTGAAGACCGATCCTGCCGACGTCTTTTGCGTTCAGGAGACCAAAGCGCATAAAGACAATGTAGCGCATGCCTTGTTCACGGAGCTGGGATTCCACGATTATTGGTTCTCCGCGCAGAAAAAAGGCTATAGCGGCGTGGCTGTTTTCACCAAGATAAAGCCCGACCATGTCCAATATGGCACAGGTCATAAGGTGAGCGACGACGAAGGCCGGGTGATCCAGCTGGATATCGGCGACCTGCGACTGATAAATGCTTATTTTCCTTCCGGAACCAGCGGTGAGGAACGGCAGCAGTTCAAGTATCATTGGCTGGACGAGCTCTATGTTTACCTCGAGGACCTCAAGAAAAAATATCCGCGCCTGATCCTTTGCGGCGATTACAATATCGCCCACAAGGAGATCGACATCCACGATCCCAGGGGCAATAAAAAATCCTCCGGCTTTCTACCCGAAGAGCGGGCATGGATGGATAAGTTCGTAGACAGCGGATGGGTGGATGGCTTCCGGCATTTTCATCCGGAACCGCATGCCTATAGCTGGTGGAGCCAGCGCTTTCCCACTGTCCGGCAGGAGAACAAAGGCTGGCGGATCGACTATATCAATGTCACGAAGCCGCTGCAGGAAAGGCTGTTGGCCGCGGACATCTATCCTGCTGTGAAGCAAAGCGATCACTGTCCCGTGTATCTGGAAGTAGCTATGTCTGGAAAATAGTGCTTTTGGATACCGAATTTGGCGATTATCTTTATCGGTCAACCGTTAATCCTGATGGAAGTCATTGCCATTCTTCTTTGTATCATCCTTATCGTCCTTGTGGTAGGATTGCGTAACAGCATAAACGACCGGTTCGACCGGTTAGAAGGGGAAATCCGGCGTTTAAGGGAATCGGCGGATCGGGCGGCAGCACCGCCGTTACCACCGGCGCCGCGGCCGGCGCCGATACAGGAAACGGAGCCTTTCCGGCCGGCAGCGCCGCCGCCACCACCCAGGCAAAGGCCTGATCCCCTGGTACCGGCCATGCCAACGCAGCCGGGGAAAGCAGAGCTACAGCCACATTTCACGATAGCCCCACAGCAGCCTCCGCCACCGAAGCCCGGCTTTTTCGAAAGGCATCCCGACCTGGAGAAATTCATCGGTGAGAACCTCATCAGCAAGATAGGCATCGCCGTGCTGGTGCTGGCGATCGGCTTCTTCGTAAAATATGCCATAGACAACGATTGGATCGGGCCTGTAGGCCGGGTCGCAGTAGGCGTGGTTTGCGGTGGTATCCTGATCGGCATAGCGCATTGGCTGAGTAAGTCGTATAAGGCGTTCAGCTCCGTGCTGGTAGGAGGCGGCCTCGCCGTACTCTATTTTACCATCGCGCTCGCCTACCATGAATACCAGCTCTTCGGCCAGACGACGGCCTTTATCGTGATGCTGGTCATAACGGCCTTCTCCGTCCTGCTGTCCCTGCTGTATGACCGCCAGGAGCTGGCCATCATCGCCCTCGCAGGCGGGTTCGTGACACCTTTTTTGGTAAGCAATGGAAGAGGAAATTATGCGGTCCTGTTCTCCTACCTGCTCATTCTGAATTTAGGATTGCTGGTCATCGCCTACAATAAGGCCTGGCGTCTTTTGAATATCCTGGCGTTCGCCTTCACGGCCGTGCTCTTTACCTCCTGGCTGGTCGGCCTGCCCTATGACGCTCCTGCCGCCACCTATCGCGGGGGGTGGATCTTCGCGACGATCTTCTACCTGCTGTTCTTCGCTATTAATATCGCCTATACGATCCGCAAGAATAAGCCCTTTATCGCCTCCGACTTTGGTATCCTGCTTGCGAATACCTGTCTGTATTTTGCCGCGGGGCTCTACCTGATCGCAGCGCTGGGGCTCGAACCCTACAAGGGCCTCTTCTGCGCCGCGATGGGTATATTCCACCTTGGCGCCACCTGGTTCCTGTTCCGGAAGAATACCGTGGACAAGAATATCCTCTACCTGCTGGTAGGCATTACCCTGTCCTTTGTCTCACTGACGGCGCCGCTACAGCTGCACGGGCATTATATTACCCTCTTCTGGGCTTCGGAATCGGTGCTGCTGTACTGGCTTTTTCTGAAGTCGAAGATGCGGCTGGTCCAGCTGGCTTCGCTCGTTATCTGGGTAGCGATGCTGGTGAGCCTGGGGATAGACTGGCTGAACAACTACGGCGTCGATGCCGCCTATAACAGGTCGGGAGCGCTTATCCCGATGGACGGGCTCCTGCCGGTGGTCTTCAACAAAGGGTTTATGACGGGGCTGTATGCGGCCCTCTGCTGCGGGGCGCTGTTCTATCTCGATCGTGAATCCATGCGGGGGAGGGTCGCGCTGATCACCGCGGCCGTCCTCCTCTTTATAGACGGCATGCTGGAGATCAACT
>JAMFRX010000561.1 GCA_026224995.1 Puia dinghuensis | reverse complement strand
ATCATCCGTATCCGGGGCGTAGGCTCCATCAACGGAACCGGCAATGACCCGCTCTATGTGGTGGACGGCTATCCGCTTCCCAGCGCCAACCAGTTCCAGATGATCAACGCTACGGATATCGAGTCCATCGAAGTGCTAAAGGATGCCGCTTCTGCAGCCATCTACGGCTCACGTGCTTCCGGCGGCGTCATCATCGTGACGACCAAACGCGGCCGCCAGGGCAAGACAGCCTTCCAGTTCGATACCTACACCGGCGTCCAGCAGGTGGCGAAACGGGTAAAGATGATGGACGATGATCAGTACGTGGCCTATGCCAAACAGGTCGCGGCCGTACGCGGGGTGAGCTATCCGACCATCTTCAACCGGCCGCAGGATTGGGCGCATACCAACTGGCAGGACGCGATCTTTCGCTCGGCGCCTATGACCCGCTATGATCTCTCCGCCAGCGGCGGCAGCGATGCCGTGAAATATTTTATCTCCGGGAATTACCTCAGCCAGACCGGTTCGCTCATCGGAACGGACTATAAGCTGGCTTCCATGCGCGCTAACGTCGATGCCAATGTCGCCAAACGATTTAAAGTCGGCGTGAGCATGTCACCTTCCTATAGCACTCAACACCTGGGAGCCGTCGGCGGAACATTCAACGGGACAGGAACCGGCGGCGGCAACACGGACCTCAGTGTCCGGACGATACCGGACGCCGTGCTCTCGGCGCTCATGATGCCGCCCATCATCCCCAAACGATATGCGAACGGAAACTATGGTCAGGTCAACGGCGATACGGCTACCGCCGCTTATGGGTTTATGAATAACCAGCTCCTGAGCCCTATTGCTACGCTGGAAGACATTACCGACCGCGCACAGGGCTACCGGCTGCTGGGCAATACCTATGTCTCCTGGGAGCCTATTAAAGGGCTGGTGTTAAAAACACAGGCCGGCTCTTCGCTGGAGCTCATCCAGAAAGATATCTATGTTCCGCCCACCGTGCCTACGGGCGAAGCTCCTACGGCGAGCTTTACCAACCCTGCCGTGAGCAATATCTACAGCTCTACCTACAACAACCGCATAACCGACTGGATCTGGGAGAATACCGCCGACTATAACCATAAATTCGGGAAGCACACGATTTCCGGCTTCTTCCTTTATTCCCTGCAGAAATACACAAGCATGCTGACCCAGGTCTATGGCACAAGCGGAACCTTCATCTCCGCGGCCATTACCAACCCTACGGCTTCTACTGCCGACCTGGGCGGCCTGAGCTATGGACTCAACAGTTTTGCCTCCCTTGCAGGCCGAATCACTTACGACTACGACAACAAATACCTGCTGACCGCGGCGCTGCGCAATGACGGCTCTTCGAAGTTTGGAACCAACGAGAAATTCGGTAATTTCCCTTCCGTCTCCGCCGGCTGGCGCATCTCGCAGGAGAAGTTCATGCAGAGCCTGAGCTGGCTCTCCGAATTAAAGGTCCGTGCAAGCTACGGCCAGACGGGCAACGCCAATATCGGCGATTTCACCGGGCTGTCGGCTGTGACCAATTCCAACTATAGTTTTGGCGGCACCCGGCAGTTTGGCGTACGACAATCCGGGTTCGCCAACAACAACCTGACCTGGGAGAAGCAGGATCAGACGGATATCGGCCTGGAAGCAGGTTTCCTCAACGACCGGATCTATTTCACGGCCGATATCTACCGGAAGATCACGGACGGCTATCTCTTTGCGCGGCCCTTGCCAGCCATCGTAGGGTATGCGACGAGCTACGAGACCAATGTCGGCAAGATCCGCAATGACGGCATCGAGCTGGGGCTGTCTACCCGCAATATCGTCACGAAGAAGTTCAGCTGGACGACAGACCTGAACTTCTCCTTTACGGCCAACAAGGTCCTCAATCTGGGCGGCGTCTCCACCCTGGGCACCAGCGGCAGCACCTTCGGCTGGAACAATGTCTACGCCATCAATGTAGGCCAGTCGCTGGGCCGGATCTACGGTTTCAAGACCAATGGCGTCTATAAGAACCAGGCCGATCTGAAAGCCGGTCCTCAATGGTATGGCGGTTCACATGTCGGCGACCTCCGGGGTATCGAACGCAACCATGACGGCGTCGTGAACTTGAGCGATACCTCTGTGCTGGGCAACGGCTTCCCGCCCATGAACTTCGGGATCACCAACCGTTTCACCTATGGCTCTTTCGACCTTAGCTTCGTCATTCAGGGCGATCTGGGGGGCAGCATCATCAACGCCAACACCCGTTTCCTCGACAATACCACGGGACAATGGAATGCGCCCAGCTATATGGTCAACAACTATTTCCTGCCGTCCGACCCTACGCGGAACGTCAAATTCCCGAGTCCCACGGGTTCCGGCTTTGCGATCGGCAGCTACCTGACCAATCTCTGTGTATACAACGGCTCCTTCGTGCGCCTGCGCAGCCTGACCTTTGGCTATAATCTGCCCAAGGGCACGGCGGCCAGTCTCAAGCTGCAGAGCTTCCGCGCCTACTTTAGCGCCGAGAACCTGTTCACCATTACCAAATATCCCTTTTACAATCCCGAACCGAGCATGTTCGGCGAGAACGTCAATCAGCCAGGGTCGGATGAAGGTGGCTATCCCGTCAACCGCATCCTGACAATTGGGATCAATGTAGGATTTTGATAACTCTTAAAGTTTGTGCCATGACATCTAATCAACTGAGATATACTTTTTTTCGCGGCGCCGGCTTGCTGCTGACAGCGCTGGCCCTTTTGCCCGCCTGCAGGAAGAGCTTTGTGGACCTGACTTCGCCCACGGCTATCTCCGCCGCCGGCTTCTATAGTAACCAGGCCGGGGTCGCCTCCGCCGTCACCGGCGTCTACGGCGAGCTACGCGCCTACTATGACCTGTACTGGAGCACCACGGAGCTGCCTTCCGACAACACCGTGATCGACGCGCCTGCGCTCGCTTCCTTCGGGGAATTCAAGAGCCTGACCTGGAATGCCAGCGACGGGCAGCTGCAATCCAAATGGAATGCCTCCTATGAGATCATCGCCGATGCGAACAACGTCATCATCAACGCACCCGCGGTCAATATGGACACGACGCTGAAGGCACGGTATATCGGGGAAGCAAAATTCCTCCGCGCCCTCATGTATTTCAGCCTCGCGCGCTATTTCGGCGACGTGCCCCTCGTGCTCCAGCCGATCACCAGCGAGAGCCAGGCCTATAGCCTCGAGACCCGCACCGCCCTGACCGGAGCGCCCACCGCCGCCTCGATCATTGCCAACGGCGCCCCCATCTATACGCAGGTGGAACAGGACCTGCAGGACGCCATCGCCGCCTTGCCCGCGATCTATACGGCCGCGACCGACCAGGGCCGGGCCACGTCCGGCTCTGCCGCCGCCCTGTTGGGTAAGGTATACGTCTATGAACAGAAATGGAGCCAGGCCGCAAGCCTGCTTGCGCCGATCGCCGCCGCGGGCAATCCCTATGGCTATCAGCTGCTGCCCAACTATGCCGATATCTTCTCACCCACCAACCGTAACAACAAGGAATCGGTGTTCTCGGTCCAATACCTCAGCACCGGCAACAAGGAGGGGAGCAATTTCGCCGTGTACTTCCTCCCCCAGGAGTCGGGAACGGCGTTGATGCCCATCACCCCTTCCAGCTACGACCTGGGCAGCGCCGATCTCTTCAACGCCTTCGAACCTGGCGACCTGCGCAAGAACACCTGTATCCGGACCTATATCGCCGGCGTGAGCACCTTCTATTATACCACCAAATTCTACGAGCCTACGATCACCAGCACCTATGAGGGGAATTGCAGCTGGCCCCTGATCCGCTATGCGGACGTCCTGCTCTTGTATGCCGAGGCGCTCAACGAATCGGGAAATACGGCGGCGGCCCTGCCAGTCCTGCAGCAGGTGCGGACAAGGGCCGGATTGACGACCAACCTCACGCTCGACCAGGCCGATACCCGGACGGCTATCCAGAAAGAACGGCGGATAGAGCTCTGCTTCGAAGGACATCGCTGGTGGGATCTTATCCGTACCGACCAGATGGTCCCCGTCATGACAGCCTTTGCTACCAACAACGGCAGCGGCATCACCGGCACCACCATACAGATCGGAACGCAATATGCTTTCAAAGCCCTTTATCCCATCCCGCAGTCGGAGATCAATCTCCTCACGGCCAAAGGACTTTCCACACTGCCGCAGAATTTCGGCTATTGAACGCTTAGCATATGACCTGCAGATCTATCGTATTATGCGCTTTGCTGGGGCTCTTTCAGCCCGGAGCGCAGGGCCAGGGGCGCTACCTGCTCACAGGCCACTGGAATGCCGATTCCCTGAGGCAGCACCTCGTGTCCCGGGACGACTGGACGCCATTTCCAGCCTATGCCGACCGCGGCGCCTGGGATAAGATAGCCGATGTCTATCGGAAAGCGCTTATCCGTCATGGAGAGCAGCTGCTGGGCTATTCCTGGCGGACCGTACCCGCTACGGCCTATCTCGCTTTCGTGCGGACCGGCGACATCTTCGGCATGCAAAGCATCTCCGATGAGAACTTCGGGAACCTGCGAACGCTGGTGCTGGCGGAGCTCTGCGAAGGCAAGAGCCGATTCATGGACCAGATCGTCAACGGGGTCTGGGCGCTCTGCGAACGAAGCTCCTGGGTCCTGTCGCCGCACCTGTATATGCAGAAGGCCGGAGTAGGGTTACCCGATGTCGAGGAACCGGTGATCGACCTTTTCGCCAGCAATTCGGCATCGCTGCTGGCCTGGACCAGCTATTTCTTTCGCCGGCAGCTCGACAGCATCAGCCCCCTTGTTTCACGACGCATCCGCTATGAGATCCAGCGGCGTGTGCTGCAGCCTTTTTACCAGCGGGATGATCTCTGGTGGATGGCCCTGAAGGGTAACAGCTTCGTCAACAACTGGAATATCTGGATCAACAGCAATATCCTCAGCTGCATCCTGCTGATGGAGGACGATCCCGCCCGGCGCGTTCAAGCGATCTATAAGACGATGTCCTCCGTAGACCGTTTTCTCAACGGCTATCCGGCCGACGGCGCCTGCGAGGAAGGGCCGATGTACTGGTTCCGTGCCGGCGGCAATGTTTACCGGTATCTTATCCTTTTGTCACGTGCTACGCGGGGGCATATCGATCTCTTCGGCGACCCGCTGATACGAGGCATAGGACGGTATATCCAGCGAGTGCATATCGCCGGTGACTACTACCTCAATTTTGCCGACGCCACCGCCCGGATCGACCAGGACCCGGGGCTGATCTTCCGCTATGGGCAGGCGATACAGGACACGGCGCTGCAGCGGTTTGGAAGCTTTCTGGCGCACTGGCGTCACTGGGACCAGCATATCGCGGACGCCGAATCGTTGGAACTGTCGCTGGAGGATCTGCTGCAGGCAGGAGAAGTGCTGGGTGCTGGAACGGAACCGCTCCCGAGGCCCGCTGCCGACTGGTTTCCGGACAGCAGGATCGCCATCGCCCGCGATAAGGCCGGCAGCGATAAAGGTTTTTATTTCGCCGCCAAGGCTGGTAACAACGGAGCGGGGCATGGACACAATGACGCCGGCAGCTTCGTCCTGTATTATGACGGGCATCCCCTGTTCATAGACGTGGGAAGGGCAGCCTATACGCGGCAGACATTCGGTCCGGAGCGCTATACGCTTTGGTACAATCGTTCGGATTATCATAATCTCGTCCGGATAAATGGGGTGGACCAGCAGGCGGGTGGACGGTTTGCGGCCAGGGGATCGATGTTTAGCGATTCGGGAATCAACGGGGTCGCCGGTCCCACCGCGGTCGCCGGCCCTGCCGCCACATTCTCTAGCGACATTCGCGGCGCTTACCCCGATAGCGCCCGCTGCTCCCGATGGGTCCGCAGCTACCGGTTGGACCGCGGCAGCGCTTTTACGATCTCGGATGATTACCACCTGATGGCGGACAAGGGTAACACCTGTATCTATTTCATGACGGCAGACCGGCCCGAAGAGGCCGGCCCGGGCCGGTTGGACTGGCATCTTACCGGTATGGGCCGGGATTCCGCGGTCCAAATGACCTACGATAAACACTGGCGGGTGTCGATCGAACCGATAACCCTCACCGATACTGTGATGCTCCAATCCTGGCCGTCAGTGATCTACCGGATTGTTTTTCGGCCGCCCGCCGGTGGCAGCCTATCTGGGAAAGACCGGTTTGTCGTCCGGGCCAGAGCGGCGACGGGAACATCGTCGGCCGCCGCGGAAAAGCCAGCCGACCTTATCCTGCCCCGCTTTATCAGTGACAGCATGATCGTCCAACGCAACCGGAGGATCCCTGTTTGGGGTTGGAGCACACCAGGAGAAAGGATAACGGTTAGGCTCAATGGAAAAGAACGCAGCGCCGTCGCAGGCCGGGATGGAAAATGGCTGACCGGGCTGCCACCCATGGAAGCGGGCGGCCCCTATGAGCTGACGATCCGGGGCGAAAGGGCGACCCGGCGCCTCAAGGGTATCCTGGTAGGCGATGTCTGGATCTGTTCGGGTCAAAGCAATATGGAATTCGAGATGAACACGGTGAAAGAGAAATACGCGGCGGAGATCGCTTCCTCCGCCAACGACCATATCCGTGCTTTTACTGTTCTCAAGCGAGTGGGCTACGCACCGCAGGAGCAGGTCGAGTCGGAAGGCTGGAAAACGGCGAATCCCGTAAACACCTTGCGATTCAGTGCCGCAGCCTATTTTTTTGCAAGAGAGCTGTACCGGAAGTACGGCGTCCCCATTGGATTGATCGCTACTTATTGGAGCGGCACGCCTGCGCAGGCATGGACCAGCCTGGAAGGCTTGAACGCATTTCCGGACTACCTGTCGCGATTCGCCTATATCCGGGACAGCGCCAACCGGCGGCAGCTGGAACGGGCAGGGGAGGGGCCGAAAGAAAAATGGGGTGCGGTTGCACGTGACCGTGATCCCGGCTTTCATGAGAGCAGCACCAGGACAGCCGGCATCCACGACAGCGGCAGGACGCAGGGTACCCAGGATACCCTCCACGGCCGCCAGATGGGTAGCTGGGCCGATCCCGACTTCGATGCCACCGGCTGGAAGACGATGTCGCTGCCGGGCTATTGGGAAGACAAGGGCCTCCGGGACTTCGACGGGATCGTATGGCTGCGACGTGAGGTCATGGTGCCTGCGGAGCTGGCTGGAAAGGACGCGATCCTTTCTTTGTCTTACATCGATGATATGGACAGCAGTTATTTCAACGGGCAGCTGGCCGGGACGACGGATGGATACCTCATACCCCGGAGGTATACGATACCAGGCCGGCTTGTCCGGGCAGGCAGGAACACCATCGTCATCCGGGTGGTGGATATCGGCGGCAACGGCGGGCTATATGGCAATGGGCCGCTGCAGCTCAGCATCGGCAAGGACACCATCCCGTTGGACAAGGAGTGGGCCTATCGGGTGGCGCTGCCATTGGCGGATCTGCCGCCCTATCCCAGGTCAGTGGCTTTCTACCCGCAATATGAGCCATCGGTCCTCTACAACGCCATGATCGCTCCGTTGATCCCCTTCGCCATCAAGGGAGTCATCTGGTACCAGGGTGAGGCCAATACAGGAAAGGCGGACGAATACCGCAGACTGTTCCCGGCACTTATAGACGACTGGCGCAGGCGATGGGGGCAGAGGGGACTTCCCTTTCTTTTCGTTCAGCTGGCTAATTTCAATCCCGCGAAAGAGACCCCTGTGGAAAGCCCCTGGGCGGCATTGCGGGAGGCACAACGGCTGACACTCGCGCTGCCGAATACCGGCATGGCCGTCACGCTTGATATTGGCGAGGCCGACAATATCCACCCCAAGGATAAAAAGGATGTGGGGCTAAGGTTGGCTCTGGCCGCGGAGAGAACGGCGTATGGCGACCTGCGGGTGGTTTCTTCCGGGCCGGCCTTTAAAAAGATGACGATTGCAGGCGGTAAGGCCGTACTCTCCTTTACGAATGTGGGAGGTGGATTGGTCATAAAAGGTGGAGGCGACCTTAAGTATTTCGCCATCGCCGGCGCCGACAAAAAATTTGTTTGGGCCAGGGCGGTGATCGAGGGCAGGAAGGTGATCGTCTGGAATGACTCGGTCCCTCTACCGGTGGAAGTCAGGTATGCATGGGCGGACAACCCGATGGGGGCTAACCTTTACAACAGCCAGGGGCTGCCGGCCTCGTCGTTTCAGGCTACAGCCAAATAGGGCAGCAGCCGGCCCTGGCAGCCTGTTTTTTTCCAAAAATCAGGAATTATTTATAGATTCGCGCGAAATAAGCACCTGACTATGAACAAATGGGACAAGTTCGCCAAAGAGGACGCCGAATACTACATCTTATCGTATAAGGATGTCGACTATTCGACAGAAGAAGGGCAGAAATTCTTTTACTCCTCAGGCCAGGAAGATACCGAACTTTTCCTGGGCCGCTCAGGGCCCTATCTGACCAGCAAGAAGGCGGCGCTGGAAATAGGCTGCGGCATCGGCCGGCTCACGCTGCCACATGCGCGTGTCTTCGGACAGATCTCGGCGGTGGATGTTTCGCCAACGATGATCGGCAAGCTGAAGGCCAATGCGGAAAAAGCGGGCTTGTCCAATATTCAGGGTTTTCTCTCCGACGAAAAATGGGACAGCCTACGCTATGATTATGTCTGGTCTTTCATCGTCTTTCAGCACATCAGCGACTATTCCATCATTCAGAATTATATCCGCAGGATTGCCGGCGCTATGAACAAGGGCGGTATTGCCCTGCTGCAATTCGATACCCGGCCTGCTACCTTTAGCTATAAGGTCAGGAATCTCATACCTGACTTCCTGTTACCCAAGGATCAGAAGAAGGCCATCCGGCGGATCCGCAGGTCCAGCGAAGAGCTGCGAAAGCTCTTTAAGGGCAATGACCTGGAGATCGTTACCGAATTCAAGCCGGACGATGAGAATCATACCTTCGTGCTCCGAAAACTCTAAGGAGTAAGGGAGGTGATCCAGAACCTATGGCTCACCTCCCCTAAAATATCTACTCTACGGCATTCAGCTCTCCGATGCCCGTTCTGCTACCGCTCACCCACGCCGTTATATCGAAGCGAAAGAATTTTGCCTGTACCGGGGAAATGAAATTGATGCCTTTGATATCCGGGCTGGCAGCGCTGGAAGT
>JAMFRX010000560.1 GCA_026224995.1 Puia dinghuensis | reverse complement strand
TGGAAAGCACGATCGACCTTCCCTACTGGGACGGATACATAGCCGGCGGCAAGGGTGACTTCAGCCACGGTCACGCCCCGATCTTCGCCCCGCCCGGCCCCTTCGATCTCTATACCGTCAAAGCCGGTGGGATGGAGATCACCAAGGTAGCAGGCGATTGGCTGGAGGGAAAGTTCTACTTCACCGCAATGTTGCAAAGCGACCACACGAAAAAGATCGAAGTTACGAATGGGTTCTTCCGGGTTCGTAAGAAGGGGCGTTAGAAATGTTCGATCTCATTCGCCTCTTACAAATTTTTGACCGCAAGCCTCGATGCAGCCGCCCATCAGCGTCAGGATGTCGTGATCGATATGGTACCAATTATTGACCGTATCACCCGGCGCAGACACAAAGTGAATAACGGAATCACCGGTCAGCGTGAATCTTTGCGCGGGCGCGGTACCATAATTGCTTTCAATGGTGCTGTCGGTCTTGAAGGTCATATAATAGTACCTGGGCATTGCGACTGCCTGCCACTGGCCGCTGCCGTCGCCAGGGTCAGAGAGACCTGCTATGAGGAGCCACTTGCCGTAGATCGAGGGATTCGGGTCGCCGGTAGCTGATCCTCCTTTTTTACAGCTGAATATGGCCAATGTCAGCAGAAGGGTGAAAAAAATGGCTATTTTGTGCATGCTGGTGTTTTTTACCTGACTTCGGGAAGCCGGCAAACGTTGCTTTGGAAGGCTCGAAAACAAGTTTCTATTTAAACAGGTCCTCCAGCTTACGATCAAATTCTTCAGAAAAGCTGTCCGATACCCTGAACACAATTTTCCCTTCCCTGTCCACAATGAGTTTCGTTGGGAACGCCGTCACGCTATAGAGTTTCGTCAGGTCCACCCGATCGGGATCATTGAGTACCTGAAGCCAGGTCATCCCATCTTCTTTCACCGCCTTCCGCCAGATACTGTCCTTGCCCTGAGGGGTTCCGCCTTCATAGCCGATGCCGATGATCTCCAGCCCCTTATCGTGATATTTGTTATAGATAGCCTTCAAATGCGGGTGGCTCTTCCGGCAGGGACCGCACCAACTCCCCCAGAAATCGATAACGACCACCTTGCCCTTCAGGGATTCGATATCCACCACCTTCCCGTCGATTCCTTCCTGTTTGAACGGGATCACCGGGTTTCCTGCTGTTGTACGATGAAGCGAGTCAAAAAAGCCTGCGATTGCGGCGCCGGTCCCTTCTTGTTTTAATGACTGGGAAAATGCTGGAAGATGTCCCAGGCTTCCTGGCTATCGAGCCGCTGATAGTAAAGCGTGAATATTTGCAAGGCCGCTGCGCCATGTGGATAGGCTTTTACGAATTCTTCGTTCCAATCGTTTTTTTGTTGGATGATCTCCTTTATCTTTTTTTCCATTGCAGTCGCGCCCGCTGTATCATGCTGAGCCTTCAGGATCAATTCCCTGCTATTGGCGAGCCATAGCTCGTTGTCGAGCAAGGACGCTTTGGCGCGGAAGACCTCGAATTCCCGGACGTCCTTGTCACTGCTCGTGACCCGCGACATGGCTGGTCTGGCCGCACTCCCTTCGATGGTGATCGAAGCCCCCTTTTTGAGAAAAAGTTCCAGCTGGGGCGGAAAGATGATCCCTTTCTCCGGCACGGGCTTGAATGCGGGATTGCGAAACACTAAAATGCATCTTTCATCATAAGGGATCTTACAAGTGTACATGACATAACCCTTGTCCGTCGTATGCGTCTCGGTCACGGCGGGATAAAAACGAATGGTATAGCCTGCCGTATCGGTGTCGGTTTATGCCTGGCAGACTGGTCCGGCCGGGCACTGATTTCGCGGCTGACTTCGTTTTGTCCGGGCTTGCGGTGGGTGCGGATAGCTGCTCCCCGGATCTTAAATCGCTTCGGTCGTCTAATGCCGTTGTCTCCATGCCTGGTGCTGCAGCCCTGGACTATCATGCTCACGATAGTCTGTTTACGATCCGTCCGGTATTAGAAAGCTCCGGGGATGATACCTGGCTCAGGTCGCGGCCATTGCCTGTGGACTCCGGCGATATAAGCTATGATCCCGGGCGGGGGGACCGTAAGGGCGTGTTTCCGCTTGCCCTTGCCTTGACGAGAAAATTGGCGGGGCGCGAGCAGCGGATCATGGTCGTCGGCGATGCGGATTTTATGAGCAATGCGGAGATGGACAGGCATGCGCCCCGGACGGAGAATTTTGATTTTATCACCGGCGTCTTCCGCTGGTTGGATGATGGACGGTTCCCTGTTGACACTAGTCGTCCCAGGACCGGCGATATCCTCAATATGGGCCGCGATGCGGTAATGCTGGTGAGGGTCATCTTCTTTGGGGTACTGCCCTTGCTGTTGATCCTGGGCGCAACGGTATTGCTGGTGTCGCGGAAAAGGCGATAGGGGAGTTTGAAAATTAAATTGGAACGACTCCTTTTCTTTGTTTTGTTTACTTTCGCTTAACATATTCCAATGAACCTCCAAAACAATCATTCTCTCCCGTCATAAAGCCCCTTTCGAATAGCGCATGCGCTAATAATTTCATCTCATTATCCGGAAGCCTGTATGAGAAATGTTTTGTTTCTTTGATTTCTCCTACTATTATTTCAATATTATATTTCTTTTCGATCTTATTGAGCGATGTTGGGTTGTAATCGTAGAAGGAGATGTTTTCAAGTGCCTTTTGATTTTTGAACTCAAAATATCGATCCTTATGTTTCTTGACAAATTCTAGCACGTCCTTTTGGCCAAGTGAACTATAACCCTTTTTCAGCTCGATATGCAATGCTCCGGAAACAAAATTGCCTTTGGTGCATATTTCTTTAATCTCCCCAGTATTAAGGTTTTTTGCTTTGATGACAGTGAAGTAACTGAATGTCGAAACATTTTGTACGGCAGCTAAGAAGTTTAGATATTTTTCAGTTTGCAAGTCGTTGTCG
>JAMFRX010000559.1 GCA_026224995.1 Puia dinghuensis | reverse complement strand
GACGCAGATACCCGCCTCCGCTTTCCCACAACCTTCGATGGCCCCACCCGCGAGGTCTACCTCACCGGGGAAGCCTTCTTCGATATCCAAAAAGACCCTGCACATCCTTTTATCATCCATACCGATAAAATGAATATCCGCGTCCTCGGAACAGCCTTCAACGTGAGAAGCTATCCTGGCGATGCCTCCATGGAGACAACCCTCCTCCGTGGCTCCATAGAGGTCACCTTCCCGGATAGGCCCTCCGACCGCATCATCCTCAAGCCAAAAGACAAGTTGGTCATCGGCAACCGGAGCCCCGATTCTGTCCTGGCAGCCCAGCCCGGCAGGAAAAATACTCCCGTCCCTCAACCCAAATACACGCTCACCGCCCTTACCTACTATCCCCGGAAAGACAGTACCGTGATCGAAACCTCCTGGGTCGACAACAAGCTAGCCTTCCGCAGCGAAGAATTCCAAAGCATCGCCCGCAGAATGGAGCGCTGGTATGGCGTAAAGATCGTCTTCGACAACCCGGCACTCCCTACCTATCTTCTCACCGGCCTCTTCCAAAAAGAAAGCATCACCGAAGCCTTACACGCATTGCAGCTGTCGGAAAAATTCCAGTATACGATCCGCGACGGCATCATCCATATTTATTAATTAACCTTAAAACTCCCCGGTTGCTTATGATAAAACAGACATAAAAAAGCGGGAATTGCCTGGCAACTCCCGCATGCATCGAATGACTAACTGTAACAATAGCTTCACTGGTACTGAAGCTATTAATTAATCATCCTCAATTCATAAATATATGAAAATTTTGAGACACCCCTCGCGGGTGGAGGTGTTGTATTGGTTCTTAAAGAAATTGACCATAATGAAGCTGATCATTGCACTCATATTGATCTTCAACCTGAACGCTCTTGCCAAAAGCTATTCCCAGACCCGGGTCACGCTCAATGTCAGGGATACCGAGCTCCGAAAGGTCCTCGGACTCATCGAAAAACAAAGCAGCTATCATTTCCTGTTCAGTGACCGAAAGCTGAAGACCGACCTGAAAGTGGACGTCAGCGCACACAACGAAGACGTACTCCAGGTACTTAACCGCCTGCTCGTCAATTATGGATTCACCTATTATGCCCTCAACAACCAGCTGATCGTTATCACCCCATCCGGTGAATTCAACAAAAAAGACAGACTGCCGATAACCGGGAAAGTGGTATCCGATAAAGGCCAGCCTCTGGGCGGCGCCTCCATCCGGGTAAAAGGCACGAACATCGGCGTGGCTACCGACTCGGCAGGCAATTTTACCATGAACGTGGACCCCAACGCCATCCTGCAGGTCTCCTTTCTCGGCTACCAGTCCGCAGAGATCTCCCTCAACGGCCGCACGACCCTGGACATCGTGCTGAACGCCACCACCGCCGAGCTCAACGACGTAGTGGTAGTAGGCTACGGCCACCAGAAAAAGATCGACCTCACAGGGTCCGTATCCTCCCTGGACGGCGATAAGGATCTCAGCTGGAAACCAGTAGGCCAGGTGTCCGAAGCCCTCCAAGGCACGGTTCCAGGTCTCACGGTGACCCAAACCAGCGGCCAGCCCGGCGCGGATCAGGGCACGATCCGCATCCGCGGCATCGGCACCTTCAACGACAACGACCCTCTCGTCCTCGTGGATGGCGTACAATACAACATCAACGACGTAGACGCCAACGACATCGCCTCGGTCTCCGTGCTCAAAGACGCTGCCGCGGCCGCCATCTATGGTATCCGCGCCGCCAACGGGGTCATCCTGATCACCACCAAACGCGGCTCCACCGGTAAGTCGAAGCTGTCCTACTCCAACTATTTCGGCTGGCAAAACCCCACTCGCCTGCCCAACTACGTCGGCGCCCAGGAATACATGAAGCTATCCAACGAGCTCTATGAGAACAGCGGCAGCGCCGCCATCTTCTCCGACTCCGTGATCGCCCAGTACGATAACCCCACACGGGACAAAGACCTCTACCCGGATAACAACTGGATCAAAAAGATCCTCATCGGCAACGGCTTCCAGCAACAGCACACCGTTTCGCTCTCCGGTGGCGCGCAGAATGTCAAATACCGCTTCTCCACCAATTACTTCGACCAAAAAGGATTGATCGAGAACATGGACTTCAGCCGCATCACCGTCCGCCTGAACACGGATATCAACGTCACCGATAAGCTCACCTTCAGCGCCGACCTCTCCGCCCGCATCTCGGACCAGACGACACCCCAGGACAATGGCGCCGGCTCCACGTTCTTCCAATTCAGCGAAGCCAATATCATGAACCCTACCCTCGTCGACCGCTATAGCGATGGGACCTGGGGCATCGGCCGCGGCGATGGCAACCCCATCCGCGTCCAGCAGCAAGGCGGGATCTACGATTACAAGAGCAACCTGATAACCGGTAATTTCCGCGCTACCTTCGAGCCTGTCAAAGGACTCACCCTCAGCGGCATCGCCTCCGTGAACTATACCTCCGATTACAATAGCCAGCATATGGTGGCGCTTCCCTATTATAATTTCTTCGTCGACCCGCACCCGCTGCTCAATACCATCGGCCAGAATAACATCGCCAAACAATTCGGCGGCGCCTGGTTCCGGGACTTCCAGGGCCTGGCGGAATACCATATAGACCTGGGAAACCACTCCTTCAAGCTGCTCGGCGGCCTCTCCAGCCTCTCCACCCGCTATGACAGCCTCACCGGCCAACGACTCAACCTGCCGAACACCACGCTCGATCAGATCAACGCAGGCTCGGCCAATGGCCAGCAGACCACCGGCACGCAAAACGAATACGACCTCGTCTCTTTCTTCGGCCGTCTCAACTACGCCTACAAGGACAAATACCTCTTCGAGGCGAATGTCCGCCGTGACGGCTCTTCCCGCTTCTTCCCGGGCCAGCAGTGGGGTACCTTCCCCTCTTTCTCCGCCGGCTGGCGCCTCTCTTCCGAAGGCTTCATGGAAGACCAGCACCTCTTCCAGGATCTCAAGGTCCGCGGCTCATGGGGAGAATTAGGCAACGACAATACGACCGTCAGCACTACCGGCGGCCTAAGCAACTATCCCTACCAGTCGACCTACGTCCTGGGCAGCTATCCCCTCGGCGGCGCGCTCAATACGACGACGGCGCTCAACGCCGTACCCAACAACGGCCTCACCTGGGAGACAACGAAAATGACCGACCTCGGCCTCGACATGACGATCCTTCAGCATAAGCTGGACGTCAACTTCGATTATTTTATCAAGAATACCGACAATATCCTCTACCAGCTGCCCATCCCCCAGACTGTTGGCCTCAACCCTTCCCAGCAGAACGCCTTCAGCATGCAGAATAAAGGCTGGGAGCTGGCCCTCAACTATCACGGGAGCGCCGGCAAAGACTTCAAATACAATGTCGGCTTCAACCTCTCCGACGTCCTCAACAAGATCACCAATATGAAAGGCGCCGACTATGTGACTACCAATAGCATCGGTATCACCCAGGCCTATTATACCGGTAAGCCTATCGGCGCCTTCTACGGCTACCAGGCACAGGGTATCTTCAAGTCGGCCGCCGACGTCGCCGCCCACGCCACCCAGCCGGGTACCGTTGCCCCCGGTGACCTCATCTATAAGGACCAGAACAAGGACAACACCGTCGACGACAAGGATTGGGTCTACCTGGGCAGCAATATTCCCCGCTATACCTATGGTGTAAACCTCGGCGCCAGCTTCAAACACTTCGACTTCGGCGCCTTGCTGCAAGGGGTAGGCAAGGTGGATCTCAACACCATGATCATTCGCGGGGCGCCCACCAGCCGCGACAATAACTTCCGGGACTTCATGGCAGGAGCCTGGACAGCGGCCAACCCCGACGCCAACTATCCCCGCCTGTCCACAGGTAAGCAGAATTACACCTCTTCTTCCTACTGGATCCAAAGCGGCGCCTATGTCCGCCTCAAAAGCGTTCAGCTGGGCTATACCTTGCCGGGGGGATGGACCAAAAAAGCAGGCCTGTCGCGCTGCCGCCTCTACGTATCCGGACAGAACCTCCTGACCTTCTCGAAACTGGAGAAGGATATCGATCCGGAAGCGCCGAATGACGACCGCTACTATCCCCAGGTAAAGACCTATACGTTTGGCTTGAATGTAGAATTTTAAAAACTTTTACCATGAGACGATTACCCATCTATATAGCAATTATTATAACTGGCCTGATCTCTAACTCCTGCTCCAAACAGCTGGACAAACAGCCGTTGGACGCCATTGCGAGCACCACCTACTGGCAAACGGAAACCGACGCCGTGCAGGCCGTCAACCAATGCTATGTCTCCCTTACAGACATTGACGACGACATCTTCCTCTCCTGTGCCACCGATGACAGCTACGCCTGGTCGGGCTGGCCCGTCGACGTGCCGGGCGTAGGGAATGGCAGCGCCACCTCCCAGCAGGGCATGTTCGACCAGCACTGGTCCCACTCCTATACAGGCATCGCAGCCGCCAACAACGTGCTGGATAATATAGACAAGATCTCCACCACCGCGCTCGACGACTCGACCCGGAACCGGCTGAAGGCCGAAGCCCGCTTTATCAGGGCCTACTACTACCAGCAGCTCGTCGGCTACTACGGCGACGTTCCCCTCATCCAGCATGTCCAGAAACCCGGCGGCTTCGACGTCCCCCGGACACCCGTAGATTCCGTCGAAGCCTTCGTCGTCAGCGAACTAAGCGCCATCGCCGGAAACCTGCCCACGACCTACGATGCGGCCGACCAGGGTCGCGTCACCCGCGGCGCGGCGCTGGCGGAAGAAGCCCGCATGTTTCTCTATATGGGCGACTACGCCGACGCGGCAACCGCCGCGCAGGCCGTCATGAACCTGAACGTCTATAGCATCGACCAAAAAGGTTTCAATAGCCTTTTCGACGGCTCCAACAAGAATAGCCCCGAAGTCATCCTCGCCGGGCAATACATTCAAAGCACCTACGCCAGCGGCACGGCAACCTGGGTAGGTGGACCCACCCTCGGTGGCTGGTCCGAAGTGACACCCACCCAAAAGCTCGTCGACGACTACGAATGTACCGACGGCATGCCCATAACCCAGTCCCCACTCTACAATGCCAACGCCCCCGCAAGGAACCGCGACCCCCGGCTCATGATGACCGTGATGATGTCCGATACGGCTAATGTCGTGAACGGCGATACCATCGACATCACCCGCCCCCATTCGCTGGACGGACTGGGCCAGAACAACGCTTCTTTTACCGGCTACTATTACAAAAAATACGTACCCGCCGACATCAGCGGCCAGTATTACAACAACTCGTACAATAACGAGATCCTCATCCGCTACGCGGAAGTGCTGCTCACCTACGCCGAAGCAAAGATCGAATCCAACCAGATCGATGCCTCCGTCTATGCCGCCATCAACCAGATCAGACAACGCACCGGCGTCAACCAGCCCGTCGCAACCGCCGCCAACTACCCAGACCAGGCTTCCATGCGCACCCTGGTAAGACGCGAACGCCACGTGGAATTCGCCATGGAGCCACAGCGCCTCTTCGACATCAGACGCTGGAAGACAGCCGCGACCGTCATGTCCGGTAATGTCCTGGGCGTGCTCAATAACTTCGACCCCACCCGTTCCGACTACGGTAACCATGTACAGGTAGAGGTCCGGACATTTAACCCGGCGAGAGACTACCTTTGGGCTATTCCTCAAAACGAGCTGCTCCTGAACAAGCAGCTGACTCAAAACCCTACCTGGTAATGAAGAAGCTCTCTTTCCCGATCGTCCTGGTTATATTATGCGGGACTGTTATCGCACAGCCCTATGTTCCTATACTCCCTACGGATAAAGAGCCGGATATCATCAGTAAAGCGGCCAACACCGTTCCTTCTCCCCGCCAGCTGCGCTGGCAGGAGCTGGAGCTCACCGCTTTCTTTCACTTCGGCATCAATACCTTTACCAACAGGGAATGGGGCGATGGAAAAGAGGACATCTCCGTATTCAACCCGGCCAGGCTGGATGCCCGTCAGTGGGTACGCACCGCTAAAGAAGCGGGGATCAAACAGATCATCCTGACGGCTAAGCACCACGATGGCTTCTGCCTCTGGCCCAGCAAATACACGGAGCATACGATCAGGAACACACCCTACAAAGATGGCCACGGCGATATCGTGAAAGAAGTGGCCGAAGCCTGCAAAGAATATGCAATGGGTTTCGGCGTCTACCTCTCCCCCTGGGACCGTAACTCCGCCGTCTACGGCGACTCGGCCCGCTATAACCAGCTCTTCATGAACTGGCTTACCGAGCTGCTCACCAACTACGGAAAAGTAGACGAGGTCTGGTTCGACGGCGCCAACGGCGAAGGCCCCAATGGGAAAAAACAAGTCTACGCCTTCGAAGCCTGGTACCACCTGATCCGCAAGCTTCAGCCCCAGGCCGTGATCGCCATCATGGGACCCGATGTTCGCTGGGTCGGCACCGAGAGCGGCGACGGCCGACTCACGGAATGGAGCGTCATGCCGGTGGACGCCAACACCCAGGCCAACATCGCCGCCAACTCACAGAAAGACGACACCTTCGCCCCCCTCGGCAACATGATGAGCTCCGACCTGGGCAGCCGCGAGAAGCTGCTGACGGCCAAAGCGCTCATCTGGTACCCGGCAGAGACGGACGTCTCCATCCGGCCCGGCTGGTTCTACCACCCGGCAGACGATGCCAAAGTGATGTCTCCATCCCGGCTCATGGACCTCTACTTCAGCTCCGTAGGCCGTAACAGCGTCCTGCTGCTCAACATCCCGCCCAACAAAGACGGCCTGATCAGCGACGCCGACATAAGCAGCCTCAGGGGCTGGAAGAAAAACCGTGACGCGACCTTCGGGACCAACCTGGCAGCCGGGGCCACCATCACCAGCAACAACGGCCGCAACACGGCCCACCTGCTGGACGGGAAGACCTCCACCTGCTGGACGACCACCGGCCAGGATACCACGGCCACCCTCGACTTCACCCTCGCAGGGACAAAGACCTTCGACGTTCTCCTCCTGCAGGAAGATATCCGCATAGGCCAGCGCGTGGAAAAATGGACACTGGAATCCGAAGACGGCGGCCAGTGGAAGACCATAACGGAAGGGACCACCATCGGCTACAAACGCCTGCTGCGCTTTCCCCCCGTGACGACCACAAGACTGAGACTCCGGATACTGTCTTCCCGGCTGAACCCGACACTAGCCGAATTTGGACTGTATAAAATTTTGGAATAGAAAGCAGCCCCTTATGCACAAAGCCAGGTTGCATAGTTTAACGAGATGGCTGTCCGCCGCCTGCCTGCT
>JAMFRX010000558.1 GCA_026224995.1 Puia dinghuensis | reverse complement strand
CGCATCCTGCGGCAACGCCGGAACGATAGCCCCTATCGGCGGCGGCACTACCTTATAGCCACCGTCTGCCGGTTGATAGTAGACACCCGCGTCATACCGGTAGTCGATATCGTTGTAAGCGACGATCACGGCGGTCGCAGCCACGACGTTCAAAAAGAAACCTACAGGGTGCCAGCTCGGGCCCCATACATATGGGCGGTAAGGGTGATAAAAATAACGGTGATAGGTATAGTAACGACGTCCTTTCCAAACATGCAGCGGACGGGTATACCCCGGACGATGGCCGCCCCATCCCGGTGGCCGGTGACCGCCGCTCGGTGGCCTGTGTCCACCCCCAGGAGGGCGATGACCGCCACTCGGAGGCCTATGACCGCCGCTCGGTGGCTTACCCCCAGGCGATGGATGTCCTCCCGGTGGCCTGCCTCCTACATTTCCCGGCGGACGCCCGCCGGGCTTTCCACCCCCGGATCCACCATGCCCAGGAGTCGGATTTCCGCCAGGCTTACCCCCCGGAGGGCGATCACCATTCCCCGGCGGTTTACCCCCTGGTGATACATGCCCTCCCGGCGGCCTACCTCCCGGCGTCTGATGTCCCCCCGGCGGCCTGCCTCCCGCATTCCCCGGCGGACGGGTAGTGCCCGGACGCACAGCGGGCCGGGCCGGCGGCGGCTTCTTTTCCTGCGCTGATACCACAACGCCAGTCATTACAAAAGCGAGCGCCAGGACGCCCGATCGAAGCGAGATGTTCCATTGTTGCATAAAAGTCGATTTGGTATGAACGGTCTAATGCGGGTTGTGGCGGGTTATGAAAGTTACGTCTTTTCTTTAGCTTTAGAAACATGAGAAAATTATTGCTGTTCCTAACCGCCACACTCACGGTTACGACACTGCTGGCCCAGAATGACAAGGGCTACCAACTGCCGCCCAAAGATATCGCCGACCTCCTGCTGGCTCCGCCTACACCCAGTGTCAGCGTAGACTCTAAAGGAGAATGGATGCTGCTCAGCCGCCGCAGCTCCTACCCCTCTGTAGAAGAGTTGGCGCAACCCGAGCTCCGCATCGCCGGCCTTCGCTTCAACCCGGACAACTATGCGCTGAGCCGGCAGAATTTCATCAACGGCTTCTCCCTCAAAAATTTACGCACGGGAAAGGAATATCCCATCCAGGGCCTGCCCCAACCGCTGATGGCCGGCAACATCAGCTGGAGCCC
The DNA here is from genome assembly GCA_026224995.1 of Puia dinghuensis. Taxonomy (GTDB): domain Bacteria; phylum Bacteroidota; class Bacteroidia; order Chitinophagales; family Chitinophagaceae; genus Puia; species Puia dinghuensis_A. The sequence continues at coordinate 2,778 of JAMFRX010000558.1, read as the reverse complement.
CGCAGAAGGCAAAATTGCCTTCACCAACACCACCAATAAGCAAGTGGATCTCTATGTTCTGGATATTGCGACCAAAACGGCTGCAAAGATCAACAAGACCCCACTCAATACCGTCCTCGGACTCAAAAGCAACGCCGGCGGCCCCGGCCTCATTACCAGCGCCAGCCAATGGATCTCTGAGAACACTCTATTGTATAAAATAGCCCTGAAACCCGCTTCCGCCGCACCACCCAAACAGCTCGTCCCGAAAGGACCCACCATCCAGGAGAACAACGGCAAGGAAGCGCCGAGCGCGACCTATGAAGACCTCATAAAAACACCTTACGACGAGGCCCTCTTCACTTTCTTCGCAGAAGCGCAGCTGGTAAAGAATACCGGCGGAAAAGAAACCCCCGTGGGCAAGCCCGGCATCTTCGCCTCGGTGGACCTCTCGCCCGACAGAAAGTATATTCTCCTGCGCACGATTCACGAACCTTTGTCCTACCTCGTGCCCGCCTTTTATTTTAATGCCGCCGTCAATATCATCGATATCGCCGGCCAGCCAGTAAAAACGGTCGCCGATCTGCCATCGGGCGAATTGACACCCCGAGGTTTTGACAATACCATCAACGCCCCGCGCGATTTCGCCTGGCGTACCGACCAACCCGCCGACCTCGTCTGGTGCACTCCCCTCGACAGCGGCATGATCCGTAAAAAACAGGAATACCACGACGCCGTATTTGAGCTCCCCGCCCCCTTCACGGGCGACGCCAAACAGCTGTTCCGCACCAGGCTGCGCTTCGAACGCATCGTCTGGGGCAATGACAGCACCGCCCTTGTCACGGAAGCCCTGCGCAGCAAACAGACCGAACACCTGCTCCGCCTGAACCCCTCCACCGCTCAGACCACCCTGCTGGTCGAACGCAATACCACCGACGCCTACAGCGACCCCGGATCACCCGTCCTCACCCGAAACAAATTCGGCGAGTCGGTCCTCCAGACCACGGACAACGGCACAAAACTCCTCCTCAACAACCCCGTGGGCAGCTCCCCTGACGGCGACCGCCCCTTCGTCGCCAAATTCGATCTATCATCCCACCATAACGACGTCGTCTGGCGCTGCCCGCAAGGCCGCTTCGAAAGCATCAGCGAAGTCCTCGACCCCGAAAAGCTCATCCTCCTCAGCCGCGAAGAAAGCCAAAAGGAAGTGCCGAATTATTATATCAAAGATCTGACCCGCCAGACGGCCGACAAGCCGGTGACGGCTTTCCCCAACCCCTACCCGCAGCTGGACGGCATCACCCGCGAGAAGGTCAGCTACAAACGCGCCGACGGGGTCACCCTCACAGGGGACCTCTACCTGCCCAAAGGCTATAACCCCCAGCATGACGGACCCCTCCCCGTACTCATCTGGGCCTATCCCCGCGAATTCAACTCCGCAGCCGACGCGGCACAGGTGCGGGGAAGCAAGGATCACTTTACCACTATCAGCTGGGCCTCACCGGTATTCTGGGTCACCCGCGGCTATGCCATCCTCGACAACGCAGAGATGCCTATCGTAGCGACCGACAGCGCCAAAAAGCCCAACGACGATTTCATCAATCAGCTCACCCTCAACGCCCGGGCCGCCATCCATAAATTGGCCGAGATGGGTGTTGGCGACAGCAACCGGGTCGCAGTAGGCGGCCATAGCTACGGCGCTTTTATGACCGTCAACCTCCTCGCACATACCAAGCTCTTTAAAGCCGGCATCGCCCGTAGCGGCGCCTACAACCGCACGCTGACCCCCTTTGGCTTCCAGAACGAAGACCGCACCTACTGGCAGGACCCGCAGCTATATTATGATATGAGCCCCTTTAACTATGCCGACAAGATCACTACCCCGCTGCTGCTCGTCCACGGCGAGATGGACGATAACACAGGAACATTTCCCATCCAGAGCGAACGCCTCTACAACGCCATAAAAGGCCACGGCGGAACTGTACGATATATCGTCCTGCCCTACGAGGCCCACGGCTACCGCGGCAAGGAGAATCTCCTCCATCTGCTTTACGAACAGAACGCCTGGCTGGATAAGTATGTCAAGAATGCCCCGCCGCCTGCCGCTTCCGGCGTGCAGCAGAAGGCTTTTTGACGGGCCGGGCCATGCCAGCATCGACCCATTTTGGCTCCCGGCCCCCCGCCGGCAGGCTCCAATTTGTTAATAATTATTTTAAATTGTTTTGCGCCTCCCTTCCGCGCTTAGCCCTAGATTTGTCGGCCCTTCCCACTATCCTTCTTTAAGCCGCACACACTACCATTAACCAAAAAACACCTGGAATGAGAAAACTCTACTCCGCCTTATTGCTATGCCTTTTCGCCCTGCCTTTCGCCGCCCATAGCCAGATCCTGGCCTGGAACCTCAACAGCGTAACCGGCACACCCGTCACTACCCCTGCCACGACCACCGACGCCAACCTCACCGGTGGCTCTGCGCTCAGCCGCGGTCCCGGAGTGACAGCTACCTCCCTTGCCACCGCCTTCTCCGGAAGCGGCTGGACCGCCAGTTCGCAGGCCACCGCCGAAACAGCCAACACATATTATCAATTTGCCCTTTCAGCAGTGACCGGCGGATCGGTCTCCCTCACCTCCCTGGACGCCTGGTTTCGACGCTCCTCCACAGGCCCCAACACCTTCCAATGGGAATACAGCCTGGACGGATTCTCGGACGCCGGCATTCCCGTCGGATCGGTCATCTCTTATACCCTTACCACTTCCGGCGGCGACGAACAACCGCTTATCGACCTCAGCACCATCACT